>JAYTLP010000564.1:0-5081 GCA_043729375.1 Myxococcales bacterium | reverse complement strand
GACAGCCCGATGCGCTGGAGGCGTGGCGCGAACAGCAACGGCGCCTGCCCCTCACGCCCCGCCCGGTCACGGCCCTCGACGAGCGCCGCGAGCCGCTCGAGCGAGAGCGAGAGGTGGGCGCCGCGCTTGTTGCCGACGAGCGCGTGGACCTCGTCGAGAATGACCGTCTCGACATCGCCGAGGATTGCGCGCCCGCCCGCCGACGTGAGCAGCAGGTACAGAGACTCGGGCGTGGTGATGAGGACGTGCGGTGGCCGGCGGAGGATCTTCGCGCGCTCGGCCTGCGTGGTGTCACCGGTACGCAGCGCGACGCGGATCGGCGCGACCATGTGGCCGAGCCGCAGCGCCGTCTCCTCGATGCCACGGAGCGGGCCGAGCAGGTTGCGCTCGACGTCGGCACCGAGCGCCTTCAGCGGCGAGACGTAGACGATGCGGATCTTGTCGTCCAGCGCGCGCGCCATCGCCCGGCGCACGAGCTTGTCGATGCCCGCGAGGAACGCCGCGAGCGTCTTGCCCGAGCCTGTCGGCGCCATGACGAGCGTGTCGAGCCCGTCCTGGATGGGCCCCCACACCTGGGTCTGCGCCTCGGTAGGTGAAGCGAACTTCTCGGCGAACCACGTTGCTACCGCCGGGTGAAACTTCTGTAGCACCGTTGACACTGCACAGATGTTCACACGAGCGCTTTTTGAAGCGCAAGCTTTACCGCGCGCTGCCCCTAGTAGACGCCGGGCAAGATCTTGTACGGCACGGCGCGACGGTACTCGTCCCAGGCCGCGCCGTACTTCTGCTCGCAGCGACGGTCGTCACGGCCGGCGCGATCGACCAGCAGCACGAAGAGGAACGTGAAGTAGAAGTACGGGAGCACGCGCGTGAAGCCGACCGGCAGCGTCCAAGCGAGCGCGAGGAGGAGCTCCGGCACGTAGTGGAAGTGACGCGCGATGCCCCAGTAGCCCGACGCGAGCAGCAGGTTCGTCTGGCTCTTGCCATCGGACGTGGTGTAGCGGGCCTCGATGAGCTTCGGCGCCCGACCCCACACCTTCGTCTGCCCGTTGGTGCGGCGCACGTGCTGGCGCTGGCGGTCGGCGAGGTAGTTGATGCCGAGCGCGGCCAGCCCGAAGCCGGCGAGCCCGAGCGACTGGAGCACCGTCATCTCCGTCGGGTGCGACACGAGGAAGAACGTGCTGAGCGTGTAGAGGCACGGCACCCAGCAAAGGACGCCCCAGCAGATGTACCAGCCGAAGCGGTCGTGGGTGATGTCGAGCGACGCGAAGTAGCCGCCCTCCCAGATGAAGAACTTCAGCAGGTACGCGCACTGCAGCCCGACGGCGATGATCATGCCCATCGACGCGTGACCGTAGCGGCTGTACTGCGCGCACGCGAACGAGACGAGGATGACACTCCACCCCATCATCGAAAGTCGGCAGTTGCAGAGCTGCTTGAGATCGACGCCGAAGAGCCGCGGGTGCAGCTCGGTGCCCTGGAAGTAATCGAAGATGAAGTTGCCCGTGACCGTGCGGTCCGCGCTGGTCGGGCGGAAACGGCCCTTGAAGTAGAGGACGAGGCAGAAGACCAGCGCGAACAGGCACAGCGTGGCGAGGATCGCCCCGAAGCGGTCGTACACGATGGAGCCCGGGAACCAGCCGAGGTACGCACCGAGGGCGAACGTCGCGTGGGTGATGACGTACGCGGCGACGCCGTTGAGCCGGTAGGTCGGACGATTCCCGGCCGGCGTCGTCGGGCCGAGCATTTGCGCGCCCGGCAGGAGAAACAGCAACGCGAGCTCGAATACCGCGAACACCACGATGACGCTCACCGCGCCGAGCGACGGCATCGGGAGGTTGTCGAGAATGAAGCGCACCCCGCTCGGCGACGACGCGCGCGCGATGGAGCCGTCGAAATACGTGACGATGACCCAGATTGCCGGCACGAGTGGCGGGCAGATGAGCAGCAGCAGAAACGGAACCAGGGTGGTCTTCCACCAGGGCGCGCGCGCATACAGGGCGCAAGGAGTGATGGCTGGTAACGTTTCGGCGTTCATCTGTACCGGACCCTATGGATTTCGTCCCGCCACTGTCAACGGCGGTCTGGCCCTCCGGCGCGCTTTTCACGACTTCTTCGTCCCGGTCACGAGCGAGCGCCCCTCCACCGACGCGTCGCGTCACGACCACCGCGGTGTTATCGTCGCCGGCGGAGGACGTCATGTCGCGCGCACTGTGGGACCGTTACAAGCAGCTTCATCGCCACTTCCCGTCCATCGGCCTCTCCATCGACGTGAGCCGAGTCGCGTTCACGGACGCTTTCGTCGAGGAGATGAAGCCGCGCTTCGCAAAGGCCTTCGACGCCATGGGCGCGCTCGAGCGCGGCGACATCGCAAACCCCGACGAGAAGCGCATGGTCGGGCACTACTGGCTGCGTGACCCCGAGCGTGCGCCCACGCTGGTCCTGCGCAAGGAGATCGAGGACACCGTCGAGCGCATCCGGCGCTTCGCGCAGGCCATCCACTCGGGCGAGATCGAGGCCGAGCGCGGCGCGTTTCGCAGCCTCGTCGTCGTCGGCATCGGCGGCTCCGCGCTCGGGCCGCAGCTCGTGGCGAGCGCGCTGGGCACGCAGCACGACCGCATGACCCCGTACTTCGTCGACAACACGGATCCCGACGGCATCGATCGCGTGCTTCACCAGCTCGAGGGCCGCCTCGACGAGACGCTGACCGTCGTCATCTCGAAGTCGGGCGGCACCAAGGAGACCCGCAACGGGATGCTCGAGCTCCATTCTGCGTACCGCGCCGCCGGGCTCGCGTTCTCGCGCCACGCCGTCGCCGTCACGGGCCACGGCTCGGAGCTCGACAAGCTCGCCGAGCGCGAGAGCTGGATCGCCCGCTTCCCGATGTGGGACTGGATCGGCGGCCGCACGTCCGAGACCTCCGCCGTCGGCCTGCTCCCCGCCGCGCTGCAGGGCCTCGACATCTCCGCGCTGCTCGCCGGCGCACGCGAGGCCGACATCGTGACGCGCGTACCCGACCTCATGCAGAACCCCGCCGCGATGCTCGCGCTGTGCTGGTACTGGACCGGCAAGGGCCGCGGCGAAAAAGACATGGTGATCCTCCCCTACAAAGATCGCCTCGCGCTGTTCTCGCGCTACCTGCAGCAGCTCGTCATGGAGTCGCTCGGCAAGGAGCGTGACCGCGCCGGCCAGGTCGTGCACCAGGGCATCGCCGTCTACGGCAACAAGGGCTCCACCGATCAGCACGCATACGTGCAGCAGCTCCGCGAGGGCGTCTCGAACTTCTTCGCCACATTCATCGAGGTTCTTCGCGATCGCGACACGGGCTCGATGTTCGTCGAGACCGCCGCCGACGGCAGCCCCGGCCCCGCCACCACTGGCGACTACCTTTCCGGCTTCCTCCTCGGCACGCGTCGCGCACTCTACGAGAACGGGCGCGAGTCGGTGACACTCACGATCGAGAAGATCGACGCATCCGCACTCGGCGCGCTCATCGCGCTGTACGAGCGCGCCGTCGGCCTCTACGGCGAGCTCGTCGACATCAACGCCTACCACCAGCCCGGCGTCGAGGCCGGCAAGAAGGCCGCGACGAAGGTGCTGGAGCTCCAGGCAAAGGTGCTCGCCCACCTCGATGCCCACCACGGCGAGTCGTTCACCGCCGACTCGCTCGCCGAGGCGATCGGCCAGCCCGACGAGGCCGAGACGCTCTTCAAGATCCTCGAGCACGTGGCCGCCAACCCCGACCACGGCGTTCGCCGACGCTCCGGCACCACGACGTTCACGGCCACCTACGGCCACTAGCGCTCCGGGCCGATGCAGCGCCTCTTGAGATCGGGGACGTTCTCCATCTTCGTCGGGCTCTTGCTCGGCGTGGTCATCGGGGGCTCGCTGCCCGAGGACAGTCATCCCACCGCGTACCAGCTCTTCCACTTCTGCTCGACGGCGTTCATCGCGCTCATCAAGGGGCTCATCGTCCCGCTGCTGTTCTCGACCATCGTCGTCGGCATCGCGCAGACGGGCGACCTCAGGTCGGTGGGCCGCATGGGCGGCAAGGCGCTGCTCTACTTCGAGATCGTGACGACGTGCGCGCTGTTCATCGGGCTTGCCATCGCCAATCTGCTGCGGCCGGGTGAAGGACTGCCCATCGACCTCGGCGGCCACGCCGGCCTCGCGCTCGCGCACCCGAAGAGCGGCTGGGAGATCGCGCTGCACATGTTCCCGTCGAACGTCATCGCGCACGCCGCGGAGGGCGACATCCTGCCCGTGGTCGTCTTCGCGACCCTGTTCGGCGTGAGCCTCACGCGCGTCGGAGAGCAAGGCAAGGTGGTGCTGCGCTTCTTCGAGGCCACCGCGCAGGTGATGTTCAAGTACACCGATCTCGTCATGCGCCTCACGCCGATCGGCGTCTTCGGCGCGATGGCGTACAGCGTCTCGCACATGGCCGCCGGGCAGGTGATCGACGGCGTCACGGTCAAGGGCTGGCCGTCGGTGGCGCACCTCGTCGGTCGCTACGCGCTGCTGGTCGGCTGCCTCTATCTGGCGCTGGCGCTGCTCGTGCTGCTCGTGTTCTTGCCGGTGTGCTTCCTCGTCGGGGTACGGCTCATCGACTATCTGCGCGCCGTCCGTGAGCCCGCCATCACCGCGTTCTCGACCGCCTCGAGCGAGGCCGCGCTGCCGCGCCTGATCGAGAACGTCGTCGCGTTCGGCGTGCCCCGGCGCGTGGCGAGCTTCGTCATCCCGGCGGGCTACTCGTTCAACCTCGACGGCTCGACGCTCTACCTCGTGCTCGCGTCCATGGCGATCGCTCAGGCCGCGCACATTCATATGTCCATCGGCGCGCAGATCGTGATGGTCTTCACCTTCATGCTCACGTCGAAGGGCGTGGCCGGCGTGCCGCGCGCGACGCTCGTCATCATCGCCGGGACGTGCGGCTCGTTCGGCCTTCCGGGCGAGGCGGGCGTCGCGATGCTTCTCGGGGTCGACGGCCTCATGGACATGGGCCGCACGCTCGTGAATGTGCTGGGTAACGGGCTCGCGTCCGTCGTGGTCGCGAAGTGGGAGGGCGTGCTCGGCGAGAAGGA
>JAYTLP010000563.1:0-6147 GCA_043729375.1 Myxococcales bacterium | reverse complement strand
CAGCTCTCCGGTGGCGAGGTGGTGAGCATCGACAACCTCGAGCAGGCCAGCTCGTCATCCGGGCAGCACCGCGTGCCACTCGCGCCCTGGATGCTCGCGCTCGCGCTGATCCTGTTTCTCGTCGACCTCTTCGTGAAGCGCGTGCGTCCGGCCGCGCCGAGGGCATGAAGCGCCTCGCGCTCTCGTTTTTTCTGCTTCTCGCCAGCTCCGCGTATGCGCAGGAGCTCGGCGATCAGGCAGCCCTGCGCCGTGCGCTCGCGGTCGATCCGTTCGCGATCACGTCGTACCGCATCCTCGCAGGACGGCTCCTTCCGGGCACGCGCGGAAAGCTCGTCGCAGAGCTCGGCGCGAGCCCTCGCTTCGCCGACCAGATCGTCGCGGCGCGGCTGCTCATCGACGAAGGCCAGGTGGCCCTTGCGCGCGCGCGATTGCATCAGAGCGCGAGTCAGCTCCCCGCGGACGTCCGCACGCTCGACGCCTTCGCGCAGCTCGCGCTCTCTGCCGGCGCATACGCCGACGCAGCGACCGCGGCCGGAGCAGCGCTGAGGTCGGGCCGCACGCCGCCGCGTCTCATCGAAGCGGCCATCGCCGAGTTACGGCAGGGCCACCGCAAGGAAGGGCTCGCGCTTCTCGGTGAGGTGCGCGCCAAGGACGCCGCCGGCGTCGCCTCGGAGGCGGCGATCGGAGCCCTGCTCGCGCAACGCATGGTTCCCGAAGCGATCGAGCTGTTGCGGGCGCAGCTCGAGGCGCGGCCCGGCCAGACCGTCGTTGGATCGGTGACGCAGTGGAGACAGCTCGCCGACCTCGAGCGGCAGCTCGACCACGCAGACGCGGTCAGCGACGCGCTGCTCCACGCGCTCGACGTCGAGCCCTCGACCACCGGGCGGCGCGCGCTCGCCCAGGCTCTGCTGCACGCAGGCCGCGACAAGAAGGCAATGGCCGCGCTCGAGAAGTCACTTGCGACCGCGCACACGGCGACGCGCCTCGTCCTGCGTGGTGATGTGCAGGTGACGCTCGGCAAGGCCGCAGCGGCCATCGACAGCTACACCGCGGCTGCAAAGGCCGACCCCACCGATCCAGAGCCGGAGCTGCGGCTCGCTGCCACTGCGAAGACTCCGGCCGAACGTGCCGCGCGCTACGCGACCCTCGTCGCTGCGCACCCCTCCGACCTACGCTATGCGCTCGAGCTTGCCGATCTGCGCTTCGCGGCAAAGGACGAAGAGGGCGGCAAGAAGGCGCTGCGCGATGCTGCGGAGCACCTCGGCACTGCGCCCAGCGCGCAGGACCAGCTCGCGCGTAGGCTCGCGCAGCACGGGGATGCTGCGGGTGCGCTCGTCTGCCGCAAGCGCGCGGCCCAGCTCGATCCACGCAACGCCGACTTCTCCTTCGCGCTCGCAGACGGCTACCGCGCGAGCGGGGATCGCGCGGCAGCGGTAACGGCCTACGAGGACGCCTTCACGCGCACCGACGGGGGGCGCGCCGCGTGGGACCGCCTCATCGACAGCTACGAGCGCGCCGGCTACACGGCAGAGGCCGACGCCCGGTACGTCGGCGCGCGAAAGAAGTGGCCCGGCGATCCGGCGCTCACGCGTCGTCACTCGCTGGCCCTCGAGCGGGGTGGACAGATTGCGCGCGCCATCGAGCTCTGGCAGCAGCTCGGGAAGGACGCCCAGCGACCCTTCGACAAGGAGCAGGCCCGCTACAACCTCGAACGGCTGAAGATCAGAGAAGTCTCGGAGCGGAGCGACAAGCCGTGAAGATCCGCGTCGTTCCGGAAGCTCGCTCGCTCGTTCCCGAGTCAGTCGCAGGTTCCACGGTCGTCGTCATCGACACCCTGCGCGCGACCACCACGATCGCATGTGCCGTCGCACGTGGCGTCGTGGTCGAGACGGTGTCGTCCATCGCCGAGGCCAAGCGCCGGCGCGGCGCGCGCGTGCTCATTGCGGGCGAACGCGGTGGCAAGAAGTTGCCCGGCTTCGATCTCGGCAACTCTCCCGTCGACATCGAGGCCGCTTCCCGCGGCACGGCCTCGCCCTCCGGGCGCAACGAACCCTCACTTGCCGGCAAGCGCCTCGTCCTCACCACCACCAACGGCACCGGGGCCATCGCGCGCAGCGCAGCCGCCCGCGCGATCTACGTGGGCGCGCTCGTGAACGCGTCCGCCATCGCGCGCGCCGTGGCGAAGGACGAGTCGCTGGTACTGCTCTGTGCCGGCCGCACCACGGGCGTCGCGCTCGAAGATCTGCTCGGTGCGGGGGCGATCATCGCTGCGCTCCCCGCAAGCTGCTTCGACGAGGCGCAGCTCTCCGACGGGGCCCGGCTCTCGCTCGACCTGTTTCGCCGCGCGAAGAAGGACCTCCACGCGTTCCTGCGCGAGTGCGAGAGCGGCCGTAACCTCCTGCGCATGGGCGCTGCCGCCGACGTGGCTCTGTGTGCGGAGCTCGATCGCGTCGCCGTGTCCCCGCGTCTGCTGCGCGGCCGGTTCAGCCCGACGTAGCGAGGACTCTGCGCTCGACTGTGTAGCGCGCGAGGACCTCGACGTTCACGTGCGCGCCGAACCCCGGGCCCGACGGCACGCGCGTCATGCGCGTGCCGGGTTCGTGACCGAGCTGGGCGTCGGTAAGGTCGTGCTCGAGACTGCGGCTCGGGACGGTGGACTCGAAGAACAGCGAGCCCTCGACGCGGGCGACGAACGCGCGGCCGAGTGACGACAGAATGCCCGACTCGCCGACCATGCAGCCGAGCTGCCAGCCGAGACCGGCGCGCCGCGCGCGATCGACGAGTCGGATGGTGCCGAAGATGCCGCCGCACTTCGAGAGGCGGAGGTTGAAGAGGTCGACGGCGCCGAGCTGGATGGCTCGGTCTGCGTCGGCGAGCGTGCAAAGACTCTCGTCGAGCATGACGACGGTGCCATCGCGACGCAGCGCCGCGCAGCCCATGAGGTCGCGCTCTGCGAGGGGCTCCTCGATCGAAGAGAGCCCGAGGCCGCGCAGGAGCACTCGCGCGCTCTCGAGGTCGAAGACGCCGTTTGCGTCGCCGCGCAGATCGGCGTCTGGGAAGACGTGCCGCAGGCTGGCGACCCGGCGTCGGTCGTTGGTGGCGCCGAAGCCGATCTTCACCTTCAGGTCGAGCGCGTCGTGCAGCTCGCCGGCGCGCGTGAGGGCACCCTCGAGGTCGTCGCCGATGGTGAGCGTCTGGCGTACGAGCTCCGGCGGTTGCTCGCGCAGGAGACCCGCGAACGCGGGAACCTCCGCGAGTGCGTCGAGCAACGGGCGCTGCTCGCGGCGCGCGTGAGCATCGAGGATCGCGAGCTCGAGCGCGCAGGCGGCGGCGAGCTGTGGTGCATTCCCGCCGCTCAGCTCGCGCGCGAGATCTCGCGACGCCAGATCTCTTGCGGAGCTGGAAAGGTCGGGCTGCTCCACAGGCAAAGCCGCGCCGGACAGCGCGCGCAGCACCGAGGCGACCGATTCGCCGGTCACGTACTCGCGCGGTACGGACTCACCCCAACCCCTCGCACCGTCGGCGAGCTCGACCTCGACGACTACGTTGTCCGCCACGTTGCGCGGGCTCCGAGCATGACCGAACTGGTAACGCATCGGGATGCGGACGTGTGAGGCGCTGACCTTCACGGAGCGAGCAACGAGACCAGCCGATCAGCGAGGAGCGTGGGTGCCTCCAGCACCAGCGCGTGCTCGCCGGGCAGCCGCACGACCTGGCGTGGCGCGAGGAGCGCCTCGACCTTCGCGTTGTCCACGATGCGGTCCGAGTCGGCGAGCAGCGTGATGATGGGCAGCGTGAGGCCGGGCAACACGGAGATGGCGCGATCCAGCAGGCCGCGGCTCGGCGCCAGGAACGAGCGTGGCTGCGTGCGCCATGCCAGCTCGTCGGCGCGGATGCGCGCCATCACGCTCGGCTCCGACGAGAACAGGTCCACGTCGAAGGGCAGCGCCACGGGATCCTCGGTGCCGGCGGCAAGCGCCGCGGCGCGCGCTCGGATGGAGGGCGCCATCGCGAGGCCCGGCGCGGCGAGGAAGATCTGGTCCGGCGGGTCGATGCTCGCGGAGACGAGCGCGAGGCGAGCGCCCCAGCACCAGCCGAAGAGCGCGACGCGGTGACCCTTCCGCCGCAGGTGCCCCTGCGCGGTTCGGATGTCGTGCAGCCAGTGGTTCGGCTCGGCCGTGCCACCAAGGGACGATGCGCGACCCGAGCCACGGCGATCAACGGCGACGCTGGCGATGCCTCGCTCGGCGAGCGCGTCTGCGAGAGGCGCGAGCCAGCCCGCATGCGACATCACGCCGTGGATGAGCACGACGCCATTGCGCGCACGCGGCACGTCGCGAATGTGGAGCGCCGCCGCCTCGTCCACGAGGCCGGGGGGGCCGCCGTCGCGCTCGATGGCGAACAGCGAAGATCCGCCGGTCACTGGCTGGGCCTCTTCGGAGTCATCGACGTGGTTTTCATATTCATCCCCTCACGAACTCGCGCGATCGCGCGCCCGAGCAGTACTTCGACCTGCGGCGCCGTGCAGGCCGCGACCTCGGCTTCCACGTGGATCAGCTCGTTGCCGACCAGCGCCCACGCCGAGGTCCGCTCGAGCGCGCCCGTCTCGGTGACGGCCCGGACGACGAAGGCGTGCTGTGCCCCCTGCACGGTCACGGTGCTGACCTGTCCTCGCGGAGACGTGAGCTGCGCGCGCACCTTGTCGAACGCGGCAGCATCACCGGTCTGTCGGCCGAAGAGAACCTCGCCGACGAAATCGTCGTGCGCGTAGTAGCGACGGCACTCGCCCAGCATCGTGGACTCGCCCTTCGGAACGCCCGCGCCGCCGCACACCTCCGCGACGACCGCGTCGTCCACGCTCTGCGCAATCGCCGGAGGACAGCACTGCGGCGGCGGGTGGGGACAGCAGGTGGGGCTGCGATCGTAGGTGTGGCACGTGAGGTCGGCCGCGTGCGCGACGGCCGGAACCCAGAGGGTCAGGCACAGGCCGATCATGCGCAGACGCGACTCCATCGGGCTCAGCGTAGCACTCGTCACGCGACCGGAAAGGTGGGACACGGACCCACCTCAGACGACTCGCACGGTCGGCAACAGGCCGCCGCCCAGCGTGATGTTGATGAGCGGCGTGTCGCTCGCGCGTGCGATGCCCCCCGCGTACTTGCAGCCGAAGAGGAACGGGTTCCAGTTGTAGAACTTCTCGTGCACGCCACCGTGCTGCGGGACGCGCAACTTCGGCAGCTCGGCGTAGGTCTGCTCGATCCAGGGGCTCGACAGCGCGTCGTCGAGGGCCACCTGCCGCTCGGCGTCGCTCGCGAGGCCGGGCAGGAGGACGTGGAGGCCACCATGGCTCTCGCCCTTCTTCAGCACGACGTTCTCGCCGCGGGTGCGCAGCTCTGCGATGCGGGCTGCGTCGAGGATCCGGGTGGGCAGCACGGGGCAATCCCCGCGCGAGGCGGGCCAGTTCGCGCACAGGTGCGCGAGCAGCGTCTTCGAGCTCGCCAGGTACGACCGCAGCGGGTTGACCATGCACACGGCGCCGGCGCGGTACGCAGCGATGAGCGGCGCGACCTCGCTCGCGCGCTCGAGCAGCTCGGTGAAGAGCGCCCGGCGGTACACGAGATCGATGACGCGACCCTCGTGCCGCAGCTTGCCATCGGTGTAGGTGAGCGATCGTGGGTCGCACACGACCGTGGGGCAGCCGTTTTGCGCGAAGAACTCGGCGATGCGCGCGTGCTCGAAGCGCGTCTTTTGCCCGGGCCAGTCCACGATCGCGATGGTCGGCGCCCCATCGCGACCGCCGTAGTCCGCGTAGCACGCGAGCAGGGTCGCGTGGAGCTGCGGGAGCTGACGTTCGATGCGCAGGTGCGCGGCGTGCCGGGCGATGTGCGGCAGCGTCATAAGGCACTCGGCGACGTGGTCGGAGAACGCCATCATTGCCGGGCTATCGGAGTTGTACTCGACGTACTTGATGACGCCATCGACGAAGATCGCGTCGGGGCGCGCCAGCACGGAGATGGTGCGATAGCCCGGATCGATCTCGACCCAGTCGCGCGCCTCGGGGCGCAGGTGCAACGAGCGCATCATCGCGGGGTCGCGGAGCGCCTCCTGCGCGACGTCCTCGACGGTGAGCGCCAGGTCCTCTGCGCT
>JAYTLP010000562.1:0-3051 GCA_043729375.1 Myxococcales bacterium | reverse complement strand
CTGCAGGGGCCTTCCGGCCTCTCGCTGAGCAAGAACACGCTCCTGTTCGCCGACTTCGGCGGCAAATCGATTTACCGCGTCGACGCGGGCGCGGCGGTGAAGATCGCCTCGAATCAGACGAACCCGTTCGGCACGGCCGCCGACAGCGCCAGCGTGTTCTGGACCAACGAGGGCGATCCGATGAACCCCGGCTCGGTCGAGATGAGCAACGTGGTCGATCCTTCCGGCGTGATCGAGCTCGCGAAGATGCAGAGCCACCCGCGCAACATCGCCGTCGACGCCGACGCGAACGGCGTCGCGAGGGCGGTTTACTGGGTCAACTACGCCCCTGGAGGCGCGGTGATGCGCGTCCAGTTCAACGCCGGAATGCCTGACCCGGCCGAGGTGTTCGCCGCCAACCAGGGGACGCCGTACGGACTCGCGATCTCCAGCGACACCGTGTACTGGACCAACCGGTCCGACCAGACGGTGATGAAGAAGGCGCTCTCGGCCGCTCCCGGCGACGCGCCGATCGTGGTCGCCAAGAACCAGAACGAGCCCGGCGCGGTCACCTTCGACGCGACCCAGATCTACTGGGTCAACCTCGGGAAATCGGGCAGCAAGAACGGCTCGGTCATGCGGATCTCGAAGGCCGCCCCGCCGCCCAAGTAAACTGCGCTCCGCTCGCAACGAGAGCAGCCGGGAAACGAAGAAGGCGCGAAGGAGAAGCTCTCCTGCGCGCCTTTCTCGTCTGTCGTCGTCGCGATCGAGGCCCTCGCGCGAGGGCCTCGATCCTCGATCCTCGATCCTCGATCGATCAGGCCAGGCGCACCCGGCGGCGGCGCTTCGCCGCGAGGAGCAGGCCGAGGAGCAGCCACGGGGCACGGCTCTCCGACGTGCCCACCGTGGAGCATCCGCAGCCGCCCGCGGGCGCCACGGTGCCATCGCCGCTGTTACCTCCGCCGCCGCTCGTCGCGCCGCTGTTGCCTCCGCCGACACCGGTGCTCGCCGTGCCCGCGCTGCCAGCGCTCGCCGTGCCCGCACTGCCGGTGCTCGCGCTCCCCGTACCGCTGCCGCCGGCGCCCGTGCTCGCGCTGCCGCCGCTCGCGCTGCCCGTGCCCATGCCGCCCGAGCAGGTGCCCGCGACGCATTCGCCGGTGCCGCCGCAGGGCGTCCCGTCGGGCTTCGTCGTCTTCGAGCACTTGCCGCTGGCGACGTCACACGCGAGCACCAGCGTCTCGCACTCCGGGTCGACGGTGCACTCGGGCGTATTCATCCCCCCGTCGGTGCAGGCGCCGGTCCCCGAGACACAGACCCCGTCGAGGTGGCACTTGTCGATGGCTGGACAGGCGACCTTGCCCGCGCACGCGCCGGCCATGCAAACATCGTTTACCGTGCACGAGGCGCCGTCGCTGCACGTCGTCCCGTCGGCCACGGGCACATAGTCGCAGAGCCCGAGCGCGTTGCAGCCGCCGACCTGACAGCCGTCCGCGGGAGGCGGGCACACCGGGCCACCGACGCATTTGCCGCTCTGGCACGTGTCGTTCTGCGTGCAGCCGTTCTTGTCGACGCACGAGGTCCCGTCGACGGCGACCGGGTTGGTGCAGCCGCCCATCGCCGAGTCGCAGACGCCGGCCGTGTGGCACATGTCGATCGCCGCGCACTGCAGCGGGCTCCCGGGCAGGCACGCGCCCGCCGAGCAGGTGTCGGCCTGGGTGCAGGCGTCGCCGTCGTCGCAGGCGGTGCCCGACAGCAGCGCGCAGACGCCATCCTGCAGCGCGCCCGTGGCCACCGAGCACGCGTCGCAGGCGCCGGCCGAGCACGCGGTGTTGCAGCAGACGCTGTCGACGCAGTTGGCGCTGTTGCACTGGCCGGCCGCCTTGCAGGGCGAGCCGTCGGGCAGCAACGGCGCGACACACTTGCTGCCGATGCAGACGTTGCCCAGCGTGCAGTCGGTCTTCAGCGTGCAGCTCGTCGGGCACGTGGCGCCGACGCAGAGGTACGCGCCGCAGCTCTGCGACCCACCGAGGACGCACGTCCCGGTGCCATTGCACGTCGAGGCGTTGTTGAGCGTGCTCCCGCTGCACGACGCAGGCGCGCAGGTGAGGCCGCTCGCGAAGAGCTGACACGCGCCCGCCCCGTCGCACGCGCCGCTGGTGCCGCACGTCGACTGCGGCTGCGCGGCGCACTCGTTGTCGGGATCCGTCGCGACGGCCACGTTGCCGCAGGTGCCGTTGACGCCGCCGTTCTTCGCCGCGCTGCAGGCCTGACAGAGCCCCTTGCAGGCCGAATTGCAGCAGAACCCGTCCGCGCAAAACCCGCTGCCGCACTCACCGTTGACGGCGCACGGCGTGCCGTTCGCGCTGGAGTAGATCTCCGCGGTGGTGAGGAGCCCGGCGCCGACGCCCGCCGACACCAGCACGTTCCCGTTCTGGAGGAGGGCCGCGTTGTGCGACGCTCGCGCGCCGCTCATCGACGCGGTGGGGATCCAGGTGTTGGTCGCCGGATCGTAGAGCTCGGAGCTCGCCTGGTTGTAGCCGCCGGCCACCAGGACCTTGCCGTTCGGGAGCACCGTCGCCGTGTGCTCGGCGCGCCCGACGCTCATCGGCGGCGTCAGCGTCCACGTGTTCAGGGTCGGATCGTAGACCTCGGCCGACGAGAGCACCGCCCCGCCGAACGTTACCTCGCCGCCCGCAGCCAGCACCTTTCCGTTCCCGAGCAACGTCAGCGTGAACCACAGGCGGCTCGTGCTCATCGAGGGCAACAGCGTCCATCCATTGGTCAGGGGATTGTAGATCTCCACGGTCGCGAAGCCGCTGCCGCCCGCGACCATCGCCTTGCCACCAGGCAGCGGAGCCGCCGAGGCCCAGCTCCTCTGGGAGACGTTGCTGGTCGTCGGCGTCCACAGGTTGGTGATCGGATCGTAGATTTCGCCGGCCGAAGCGCCGCCGACGACCATCACATTGCCGGTCGTCAGGAGGACCGCCGCGTGGGTCGCGCGGGGGAATTTCATGAACCCCGCGGGCGCCCAGGTGTTGGCGACGGCGTCGTAGAGATCGGCGTTGGTGAGGC
>JAYTLP010000561.1:0-3570 GCA_043729375.1 Myxococcales bacterium | reverse complement strand
GCAAGACGCTCGCGGCGTTCCTGTGGGCGCTCGACCGCCTCCACACCCGCCCGTCCGAGCGTCCGGGCGTCCGAGTGCTCTACGTGTCGCCGCTGAAGGCACTCATCTACGACGTCGAGCGCAACCTCCGAGCACCGCTCGCCGGGATCCAGCGCGCTGCCGAGGGACTCGGCATGGCGCTGACGCCGATCCGCACCGCGAGCCGGACCGGTGACACGCCCGCGAAGGAGCGACGCCTCATCGGGCGCGAACCGCCGGAGATCCTCATCACCACCCCCGAGTCGCTGTACCTCATGCTCGGCTCCGAGGTGCGCTCCGTCCTGACCGGCGTGGAGACGATCATCGTCGACGAGATTCACGCGCTCGCTCCCACCAAGCGCGGCGCGCACCTGGCGCTCTCGCTCGAGCGGCTATCCGCGCTCGTGCTCGGCAACGGCGGCAAGGACCCGCAGCGTATCGGACTGTCGGCCACGCAGCGCCCGCTCGACGAGGTGGCTCGATTCCTCGCGGGCTCGCGGCCCGTGACCATCGTCGACGCGGGCGAGAAGCCTCGGCTCGAGCTCACCGTGGAGGTGCCGGTGGACGACATGGATGCGCCGCCGGCCGTCGCCCCGCCGTCGGCACACGAGCCGCGCAAGAAGGTGGGCGCAGAGCGGCTGTCCACCGACTCGACCGCGGCCGAAGACCGCCGCGGCGTCTGGCCCGCCCTGCACGACCGGGTGCTGGAGCTCATCGCGTCGCACCGGTCCACCATCGTGTTCACGAACAGCCGGCGCCTCTGCGAGCGGTTTGCGCAGCGCATCAACGAGATCTGGGCCGAGCGCGGCAACGAAGACGTGCTGGTGCGCGCGCACCATGGCTCCATTGCGCGCGAAACCCGGGTCGAGATCGAGGAGCTGCTGAAGGAGGGCAAGCTGCGCGGCATCGTCGCCACGAGCTCACTCGAGCTCGGCATCGACATGGGCGCCGTCGATCTCGTGGTGCAGATCGAGTCGCCTGGCGCCGTGTCGCGCGGGCTGCAGCGCGTCGGTCGCGCGGGTCACTCCGTCGGCGAGAAGTCGGTCGCCAAGATCTTCCCCAAGTTCAAGCAGGACCTCCTCGAGACGACCGTCGTCGCGCGCCGCATGCTCGAAGGTGAGGTCGAGCCCATCCGCGTGCCGAAGAACGCACTCGACGTGCTCGCGCAGCAGATCGTCGCGATCACAGGCGACAAGGCGCGCAGCGTGGACGAGCTCGAGGCGCTCGTCCGCGGCGCGTATCCGTACCAGACGCTCTCGCGCGAGCTGCTCGTGTCGGTGCTCGACATGCTGGCCGGGCGCTACCCGTCCGACGACATCGCCGACCTGCGGCCGCGCGTCGTATGGGACCGCTCGACCGATCAGGTGGTCGCACGCAAGGACGCGAAGCTCATCGCGATCGTGAACGCCGGCACCATTCCCGATCGCGGCATGTACGGCGTCTACCTCGAAGGCGGCGGTCCGCGCGTCGGCGAGCTCGACGAGGAGATGGTCCACGAGTCGCGCACTGGTCAGGTCTTCCTGCTGGGCGCGTCGAGCTGGCGCATCACCGAGATCACGCGGGACCGCGTCATCGTGAGGCCCGCACCCGGCGAGCCCGGACGCATGCCGTTCTGGCGCGGCGAGGGACCGGGGCGGCCCATCGAGCTCGGCCGCGCCGTGGGCGCGTTCCTACGCGAGATGGAGCCCAAGCTCGACCAGCCCGCGCACGCGCGCAAGCACTTGCAGAGCGTGTACTCGCTCGACGAGCGCGCGGCCGAGAACCTGCGCCGCTACCTCGACGAGCAGCGCACCGCGACCGGCCAGCTCCCAACCGACCGGTCGCTCGTGGTCGAGCGCTTCCGCGACGAGCTCGGCGACTGGCGCGTCTGCCTGCTCTCCCCGTTCGGCGCGCGTGTGCACGCGCCGCTCGCGCTCGCCCTCGAGGCCAAGCTCGCGGCAAAGACGGGGCACGAGGCACAGGCGCTCTACTCCGACGATGGCATCGTGCTGCGGCTCGCCGACGCCGAGGCGCCGCCGGCGCTCGCCGACCTCTTGCCCGAGCCGGAGGAGCTGGAGGAGCTGCTTCTCGGCGAGCTGCGCGGCTCCTCGCTGTTCGCGAGCCACTTCCGCGAGAATGCGGCGCGCGCGCTGCTTTTGCCTCGTCGGCGTCCGGGCAAGCGCACACCGCTCTGGGCGCAGCGCCTCAAGGCGCAGACGCTGCTCGGCGTCGCCGGAAAATATCCGAGCTTCCCCATCGTGCTCGAGACGTTCCGCGAGTGCATGAACGACATCTTCGACGTGCCGGCGCTCGTCGAGCTGCTCGCGCAGCTGCGTTCACGGCAAGTGCGGCTCGTCGAGGTCGAGACCCGGCGCGCATCGCCGTTCGCGCGTTCTCTCGCGTTTGCGTACGTCTCCGCCTACCTCTACGAAGGCGACGCGCCGCTCGCCGAGCGCAAGGCCCAGGCGCTCACGCTCGACCGCGATCTGCTGCGCGAGCTCCTCGGTGACGTCGAGATCAGGGAGCTGCTCGACCCGACCTCGCTCGATGAGGTGGAGTCCGAGCTGCAGTCGCTGGCCGCGGACAGACACGTGCGCTCGGCAGACGGTGTGCACGACCTGCTGCGTCGCATCGGTGACCTGTCGGTGCGCGAGACTGCGCTGCGCACCGATGGGGACGTGCCACCCATGCTGGAGGTCCTGCGGGGCAGCGGGCGCGCCGTCGAGGTGCGCCTCGGGGGCGAGCCGCGGTGGATCGCCGTCGAGGATGTGGCGCGATACCGGGATGCGCTCGGCGTGCCGGTGCCCTCCGGTGTCCCGCGCGCGTACCTCGAGCCCGTCGCAGATGCCCTCGAGACGCTCGTGCTCCGCTGGGCGCGCACGCACGCTCCTTTCTCGCTCGACGGACTCGCCACGCGCTGGGGACTCACGGCCGCCCAGCTCGGGCCGGTGGTTCGCCTGCTCGTCATGACCGGGCGCCTTCTCGAAGGCTCGTTTCGTACCGACGGTGGGCCCGACGGCCTCTGCGACCCGGAGGTGCTGCGCCGCCTCCGCCGACACACTCTCGCCAAGCTCCGCAAGGAGATCGCGCCGGTCGATCCACTCGCGCTGGCGCGCTTCCTGCCGTCCTGGCACGGCGTCGTCGATCCGTCGAAGGTGGAGCCCTCGCGCGGGCAGGGCATCGACCGGCTGCGCGAGGCGCTGTACGCGCTCGAGGGCCTCGCGGTGCCGTTCTCGGAGCTCGAGGGCCGCATCCTCCCGTCGCGCATGCGCGATTACCAGCCGCGCCTGCTCGACGAGCTCGGCGCCGCCGGCGAGCTCGTGTGGGTGGGCCGCGGCGCAATCGGCAGCGACGATGGGCGCGTGGCGCTCTATTTTCGCGAGCACGTGGGCCGCCTGCTCGTTCCGCCGGGGCTGTTCGTGGGTGAGCCGCTCCACGCCACGATCCTCGCGTACCTCGAGCAGCGCGGCGCCGCGTTCTTCGCGCAGCTCCAGGCCGCCACACCGACGACCCTCACGCACGACCTCGAGGCCGCGGTATGGGACCTCGTGTGGGCCGGGCAGCTCACCAACG
>JAYTLP010000560.1:0-11082 GCA_043729375.1 Myxococcales bacterium | reverse complement strand
CGGTTGTCGCCGACGGTGGGCGTGCGCGCGTGGGCAATGAACGTGTCCGTGCGAAGACCGTGAACAACGTCGAAGAAGTCGACGTGCGACCCGCTGGTCGTGGGCCTGCGCCGGAGGAGCACGTCGCCGCCCTGGTAGGACCCGACCCCCGAGGCGGCGGGCGTCCCGGCCTGCAGCGCGTCGCGCACCGGGGCGAGCGCGCAAGCGAGTCTGTCCGGATCGTTGCAGACCAAGGCGACGAGGCGGCCCATCGGTATGAGTGTAGAGCCGTTTCGGCTCCGAGCAACAGCGCTGCTACGGCCGGTGGGCGTCGAGCCAGGCGACCACTCGTGCCATGATGCGACGCCGGTCGGCCGGGGGCTCGTTGAAGATCTCGTGGTACGCGCCGCTCACGAGCTCGAGCGTCTTGTCCGCACTGCCGAGGCGCGGGAAGACCTCGGCCGAGCGGACGGGGTCGGCGACCTGGTCGGCCTCGCCGTGCAGGAGCAGGACGGGCAGGGTGACGCGCTGCGCCTCCTCGAAGACGTGCTGCTGCATCCGCAGGGCTTCGACGTACCAGCCCGCGGTGGCGCCCTTGCCGTTGAGCGGGTCGACGTCGTAGCGGGCGGCGATCTCCGGATCGCGCGCGACCGCGGCGCCACTCAACCCGGACGGGATCGAGAGCTGCGGGTAGAGCTTGGAGGCCGCCTTCGCAGCGATGAGCTTCCAGGCGGGGACCACGAGCTTGACGCGCAGGAAGGGCGACGACAGCACCAGGCCCAGCAGCGTCGGCGCCCTGTCCACCAGCTCGCCGAGCGCCACGAGGCCGCCGAACGAGTGGCCGAGCAGGAAGCGGGGGAGTCCGGGCGCGAGCGCATCCGCTTTCGCGCAAACCACGTCGAAGTCGTCGAAGTACGAGGAGAAGTGCTGCACGAAGTGGCGCGGTCCACCCGACGTGCCGTGGCCGCGGAGGTCGGGGGCGACCACGTCGTAGCCGGCCTGCACGAGCGTCTGTCCGACCTCGTCATAGCGCCGCGCGTGCTCGCCATACCCGTGGAGCACGAGCACCTGCGCCCGCGCTGCGGGGCACGGCCAGTGATGGACCGCGAGCTTGATGCCGTCCTTCGCAGTGCAGTCGTAGCTATCCATGGGTCCCCGTTGTCGTCTTGGCTTTCGCGACGCCGTCCCTTATATACCGACGTCCGTGAAGCTCTACGAGATTTACACCAGCATCCAGGGCGAGACCCACTACGCGGGCCTGCCGTGCACGCTCGTGCGCTTTGCGGCGTGCGACCTGCGCTGCACGTACTGCGACACCGAGTATGCCTTCACGGGCGGGCGGGACGTCTCGCGCGCGAGCATCGTGGCGGACGTCGTCGCGCGGAGGGTGAAGCTGGTGCTGCTCACCGGGGGCGAGCCGCTGCTACAGCCGGAGCTGCCGCAGCTTGCGTCCGAACTCCTCGAAAGAGGGTACGAGGTGATGGTAGAGACGGGCGGCCACCGCGATGTCACGAAGATGCCCACGGGCACGGTGCTCATCGTCGACATCAAGACGCCGGGCTCCGGCGAGTCGCTGAAGAACCGCTGGGCCAACCTCGAGCACCTCGGTCCGAACGACGCCGTGAAGTTCGTCTGCACGTCGGAGGACGACTATGTCTGGGCGCGTGAGGTCATCCGCGAGCACGCGCTCGAGGCGCGCTGCAACGTTCTCCTGTCGCCCGGGTTCGGCCAGGTCGAGCCGCGTATGCTCACGGAGTGGATGCTGCGCGACAACCTGCGCGTCCGGCTCAACCTCCAGATTCACAAGTACGTGTGGCCGCCCGAGCTGCGCGGCGTCTGACGATTGACGATCCGCTGCGCGGTCGTTCGACCTCGTGCGGTCGCAGCCGAAGAGCATCGACGCCTGCATCGACGTGGAGCGCGGGCAGTTTCGCCTCCGCGACAATGGCGACGGCACGACCACGATCGACGGCGAGACCTGCTCGACGCGCTGAAGTTGCACCGCGTCACCGACTTCGGGGCGTGGGGTCAGCTGCTCCTGCACGAGATTCACCTCCGCGTGCTCCAGCACATCAAGCGCATCTCCGAGCACCCGGGTGTGGTCGCAGTCGCAGGGCCGGGCCTCCTGCCCGCGTGGATGTCGACCAGCCACGCCACCTTCAACTGCACGCGCCCAGGCACGCGTTGACACTGTTTTCCGATCGGTGCTAGGGTCCCCGCCTAACTTGTCGATATCACTGCCCAAGAAGAGCAGATCTCTGCTGTCTCAGCTCGCGCTGGTCGGGTCCCTTTCGCTGGGCGGCTGCGGGCCTGCGCACGTGCAGCACGACATCAACGCCTCGGACCGCCGCTACCTGCTCGGCGCCGACCTGTTCCAGAAGAACATGATGGCCCCCGCCATGGAGGAGCTCACGAAGGCCGTCGAGCTCAACTCCGACAACGCCGACGCACACAACCTGCTCGGCCTCGTCTACCTGCGCAAGGCAGTCGAGGGCGAGGAGCTGTTCTCGCGCTCGCAATGCCTGAAGGGCGAGGCGCTGGAGCTGGAGAAGCAGGGCGCCGACGCCGACTTCGTCAAGGCCGAGAAGGAGTTCCGTGCCGCGGTGAAGATCCGCGCGGACTTTTCCGAGGCCCACAACAACCTCGCCGTCGTCGCGCAGCACTTCGGTCGCTTCGACGAGGCCATCGCCGAGTCCGAGGCGGCGCTCGCCAACATCGCGTACCGCGACCCGTACGCGGCCGAGGGCAACCTCGGGCTCGCGTACACGTCGAAGGGTGACCTCGTCCGTGCGGCGGCGCAGCTGCGCAAGTCGGTCTTCGAGCAGCCCAAGTTTTGCGTGGGCCACTATCGGCTCGCGCAGGTGTACAAGCAGCAGAACGAGCTCGAGCAGGCGCGCGCCGAGCTGGAGCTCGTGTTCGCCGACAGCAGTTGCCCGATCCAGGAGGCCTATCACCTGGGAGGGATCGTCTGGCTCAAGCTCGGCGACCGGGACCACAGCAAGGAGCTCTTCCGGCATTGCATCGAGCTCGCACCAAAAAGTTGCCTGGCCCGCGAATGCTCCTTGGCTGGGTCTCCATGATCTGCGATAAAACCCGCGCACGCGAGGGACAACTCCTTGGAACGTGAGCACTTCGGATATTCGTTGCGTCAGGCTCGGCTGAAAGCCGGTCGTAGCCTCGACGACATCGCACGACGGACCAAAATCTCGTCGGCCAACCTCGAGCACCTCGAGGGTGGAGACCGCGCCGCGTTGCCCGCCGAGGTCTTCGTGTGCGGCTACCTCCGCGCCTACGCCCGTGAGCTCGGCGTCGACGGCGATGCGGCCGTCGCTTTGTACCGGCAGGCCGATCCCGTCGTGCACCCATGCGACAGCGAGAACGGTGTCCCGCCCGTCGCTGCGTCGGTCGACGAGCGCGTTGGTGGCGCGCTCCAGCTGTCCGCCCGGTTGAGGGCCATGCTCGACGGCGAAGGTCGCCTTCCGTCCTATGCGCTCGTGGTGCTGCTGGTGGTCCTCGTGGCCACCATCACGCTGTCCCTGCTGCTCGGCGGTGACCCGAGCCCCGGCCGCGGCCTGAGCTGATTGCCCGGCCGCGTCGACGCCGCAGTCGTGGGTGCTCAAGAGCATCGCCGGGAGTCCCGAGGCGAGACCTGCACGGAACTCGAGGTGCAGCGGAAATCGATGCTCGTCGTCGGAGTGAAAGACACCGAGACCACGATCTACAACGAGCGCATTCGCCCCTCGGCCGGCCCCGGCGTCGGGTAGACGTTCGAGCAGCTACAGAAGGTCTTTCCGCGGATGCGCTGGTCCACGTACGAGATGGGTACGGGCGGGAGCAAGGGCGACCTCGCCTGCACGTCGGACGGAAGTGCCCCGGCGTTCGAGACGACGCACTCGCGAACCGGTGTGGAGAAGCCGGACGAGGACCGGTGCCGATCCGGCGGGCCCCCGTGCTGCGCCCGAAATCGAGGGCTCTGCAACGAGGCGGCGCTGGCGGGCGCGATCGCCGAGAACGTGCAGATCACCGCGCGACCCGAGGCCACGCCACCTGAACGAGCTCGGACGACGTTTCAGGTCGGGCCGGGCTGTGCGTTCAGCAGCACCGGGTCGTCCTTGACGACGGCCAGCACGAGTCGCTGGGCGAGCTCGTCGATGCCGAACGGGGCCTCGCGGCCGTCGACCGTCACGCGATAGCGAATGCCGCCGTCGGGCGTGGGCAGCGCCTCCGACCGGACGCGCACCTTCGTGAGGCTGAGCTTGACGTGCGCCTCGATGATGAAGGCCGTGGGGGCGCGACCGAGGCGCATGAGCTCGGAGAGGCCGACCCAAGCCTCGACCCTCCTGCGGCCGAACGAGAGGTTGAGCTCTGCACGGCCCGCCTCGGCGTGCGCGGCGAGGCCGATGGACTCGTTCATGCTGAGGCGATTGCCGGGCGTGACCACGCCGTTGAACGTGTCGACCTCGGTGCGAATCTGACGCGCCAGCGCGAAGAATCGCCCGGGGAGCTCCGCCGCGACGCGCTGCTGGTTCTCCCAGTACACGGTCTTCTTGCGCTCGCGATCCGCGGCCTCGGCCACCTCGCGCTGGGCGTACTCGGCGACCGTCTCGCTGTGCATGGACGTGTTCCCGTCGATGCGAGCCCGTTCGCGCGGCTTGTCGGCCATGCCCCACCTTCGCACGAGCCTCGCATCTCGGCTAGTCTCGCTGCGGCCATGGCGAAGACCGTCGACGAAGAGCTCGCGCTGGTCTTGCGCGCGGTGGCATTCGGGGAGGCCGATCGCGTCGTCGTGCTGCTGTGCCGGACGCAGGGCAAGGTGGCGGCGCTCGCCAAGGGGGCGCGCCGCTCGCAGAAGCGCTTTGCGGGAGGACTGGGGCTCATGTCGCTGGGTCGCGCGACGTACGTCGAGCGACCCGGCGCAGAGCTCGCGCGGCTCGAGCGCTTCGAGGCCACCGCGATGTGGCCGGGCGTTCTCGCAGACCTGGGCAAGATCGCGCACGTCGCGTACGCGGCGGAGCTGCTCGACTTGCTCGCCCCGGCGCATCAGCAGGACACGCCGCTGTTCGACCTCGCGCTCGGCTTCCTTTCCGCGCTCGACGCGGGTGAGGCGACAGCCGAGCGGCTGCGGGTCTTCGAGCTGCAGCTCCTCGACCGCCTCGGCCTGCGACCCGAGCTCGGGCGCTGTGTCGTGTGCGCGCGGCCCTCCGATGACCGCGTTGGCCAGCGCCTCGACCCCGTCCGCGGCGGCATCGCGTGTGGCACCTGCCGCGCCGAGGGACCACTCGTCGACGGCGAGACGCGGGCGGCGCTGGTGGCCACGCAGGCATTCGCCATCACCGATCCCTCACCCGTGTTTCCGCCCGAGGTCGCGCGCGGCGTCCGCGAGGCGCTCCGTGCCATCCTCGCTGTCCACCTCCCACGTCAGCTCAAGTCGGTGGGCTTCATCGACAAGCTGAACCGAGCAACCCCATGACCCCCGATCTCGACCTGCTCAGCTTCGGTGAGGCCCTCGTCGATCTGTTCCCGCTCCGTCCCGGGCAGCCCCTCGCGGAGTGCGCGCACTTCGTCCGCGAGCTCGGTGGCGCACCCGCCAACGTCGCCGTCGGCCTCGCGCGGCGCGGCGCTCGTGTGGGAATCGCCACGCTGGTCGGCCCGGATGCGTTCGGCGACTTCGTGCTGCGCGCCCTCGCAAACGAGGGCGTCGACGTGCACGGCGTCGGCAGGCATCCGACGGCGAAGACCGGCGTTGCGTTCGTGGCCGTCGCCCTCGACGGGGCACGCAGCTTCCTGTTCTTCCGCCATCCCTCGGCAGACATGGAGTTCTCGCCCGCCGACCTGGCGCGGGAGTCGGTAGCGCGCACACGACTCCTGCACCTCGGCAGCTCGACGCTGGCGCGCGAGCCCAGCCGCGCAGCCACGCTGCAGGCCGTCGCGTGGGCCCGAGAGCTCGGCGTTCCGCTCTCGGTGGATCCGAACCTGCGCGCGCACCTGTGGGACGACCTCGGCCTCGCGCGCAGCCTGCTCGGCCCCATCCTCGCTGCGGCGGCGATGGTGAAGATCTCCGATGACGAGCTCGAGCCCCTCCTCGGTGTACCCGCGCACGCGGTGGAAGAGGGTGCGGCGAAGCTGCGGGCCATGGGTTGCGGTCTCGCCATCGTCACCCTCGGGGATCGCGGAGCGTACTTCGACGGCCCCATGGGTCGGGGCCTCGTGCCGGGAGTGTCGGCGCGGGTCGTCGACACCACGGGGGCCGGGGATGCGTTCGTGGCGGGCTTCTGGTCCGCGCTCGTGCCGTCACTGAGGGACGGCAAGCTGCCGGTGGATCTTGCGCGCGAGCGCATCGTCGAGGCCGTCGAGGCCGGGTGCCGCATGGGCGCCGAGGCCGTGTCCGCCATGGGCGCAACCACGGGCATCGCCCGCGCGGGCGCCGTCCCCATGGCCGCGAGCAAGCTCGCGCCATGGGCGCGCGGCGCGACGCGTGGGCTGCTCGAGACGCGCATCTTCCGCGTGCAGGGCCACACGCTGACGTCGCCGCGCACCGGCATCGAGCGCGAGTACTCGATCATCGAGGCACCGGACTGGTGCAACGTGGTCGCGCTCACCGACGATGGCCAAGTGGTCATGGTGCGCCAGCTCCGGCACGGCACGGGCGACCTGACGCTGGAGCTGCCGGGCGGCATGATCGACCCCGACGACGCGGACCCGACGGCCGCGGCGCTGCGCGAGCTCCGTGAAGAGACCGGCTACGCGGGCACCCACGGCAGGCTCATCGGCAGCACCGCGCCGAACCCGGCGATGCAGACGAACCGGTGCCACACGGCGCTGGTCGAGCACGTGCAAAGAGTCGGCGACCTCGTGCAGGACGACGGCGAGGACATCGAGGTGGTGCTCGTGCCGTACCAAGACATCCCGGCGATGATCGCTCGCGGCGAGATCACGCACTCGCTGGTGGTCGTCGCGTTCGCGATGGCGCTCGGGCTGCGAACGCCGTAGCGATTTTTGTCGGGAGGCCGCCGTGTCGGGCTCCTTCCGGTCCCTCGAATCAACGTCCGATAATGCGCATTATGTAAACTTTACCCGGAAGCGCTGCCTCGGTCGAGGCATCGCGCCGAATCGCGCGCTGCTTCCTCCGCTCGCGCGAACATCGCTTTCTCGAAGCGACCGAGCGCTCCTTCCACGTCGTGCGGCGTGGCGACGAGCGCCCGAGTCCCGCATTCCAGTCGCCGAGGCTCTCGTTCAGCGCGACCCGCCAGTTCCTCGTGGTCGTCGTCCAGTCCTCGGGCACCCGCAGTGCCGCGTACGGGCAGGCGCTGCCGTCGCGCTCACCGTGCACCACCAGGACCCGGTCGTCGGAGACTGCGCACAGCGCGCCGCGCCCGACCTTCGCTGCGATCATCGAGGCGTCGTCGAGGCCGCACTCCGTCAGTGCCCGCTGGCCGCTGTGCTCGTGGCTGTCGAGCATGCCGCCCGGGTCCCTGGTGTCCGGCGTGCGCGGAGGCCTCGGCTTCGTGGACCGTTTGACGCGAGTCCGTGCTGCGCGAAGACCCGCGCCAGCACAAGCCCGGCACCCACGATGGCGACGGTTTGCATTTTGATAGTGCCCTATGTAAATATACTTCGTGCCCTATACAAGTCGAAAGCGCTCGTCGCCGACCGAGCCTTCAGTGAACCATCTCGCGAACCGCGCGGTGCGGTTGCTGGGGCGTATCGGCGAGCCGAGGTTACGCGAGCTCGGCCTGAGTCTTGCGCAGCTACCGGTGCTGGCCGCGCTCGAGCGCGGAGGCTCGCTCCCGCAGAAGGAGCTGGCCCGCAGCGCCCGCATCGAGCAACCCACGATGGCCGAGATGCTGAAGCGCATGAAGCGCGATGGCCTCGTGCGCACGACGAAGAACCCCGACGACGGGCGCAGCCAGCTCGTCTCGCTGACGAAGACCGCCACCTCCAGGATCGCCGAGGTGCACGCGTTACAGAACCAGGGCAACCGCGAGGCGCTCGCCGGCTTTTCCGCCAAGGACGCCGAGACGCTGAAAGCGCTGCTCGCGCGGATGGTCGAGAATCTCGAGCGCCTGGACCCGTCGACGCAGCCGATCGGCTAGGCTCGTGGCGTGGCCCGCCTGCTCTGCCTCGTGCTGCTCATGGCTGCCTGCCGTCACCAGGACGTTGCCATGGTCACCGACCTGGGCGCGGAGACTGCGCAGTTCACGCCGGTCGCGTTCGAGGAGCTCTACACCGTGTTCCTCGCGGGGCGCGCCACTCCGACGGGCGACAAGGCCGGCCTGTGGAGGGGCTATCGCGACCGCTGGGTGCGCTGGGAAGGCGTCCTGACCTCGTTCACCGACAACGGCGTCACGTTCAAGCAGCTCCGCAGCACGGCGAGCGTCGATGTCTCGCTCATCTGCGAGGGCCGCGCCCGCCAGCACCTCAAGGAGCGCTTTGCCGTCGGTGACCGCGTACGCTACACGGGCCGCCTCGACAGCTTCAACGACATCTTCCGTACGCTGTACCTCACCCACGGCGCCGTGCTCGAGAAGGTGCCGCAAGGCGACCTCGGCGTCCCCGACGACATGACCCGCAACGGCTCGCGCTAGGCGCGCCGCTGTTCGTGCGTCATCGCTCCGCGCGTCGGGGCGCTCGCTTGACCATGTCGGCCTGGTCTGGCCGGTCGCCCTTGCCGCGGCACACGATGCGCACCGGAGTGCCATGGAACTCGAACGCCTCGCGGAGCTGGTTCTGCAGGAAGCGTCGATACGAGAAGTGCACGCCGTCGGGATGATTGACGGAGAGAATGAACGTAGGAGGCGATGCCTGCGGCTGCTGGATGTAATACAGGCGCACCGGCTTCGTGCGGTACAGCGACGGCGGGTGCTTCTCGACGATGGCGTGGAACCAGCGGTTGAGCGCACCCGTGGAGACGCGCTTCGTGAACGCCACGTACGCCGCGTTGACCGCCTCGACGAGCTTCTTGGTGCCCTTGCCGGTCATCGCCGAGAGGAACACGACACGCGCCCACGGTACGAACTGGAGCTGGCGCTGCACGTCCTGCCGGAGCTGCTCCTCGCGCCGACGACCTTCGTCGCTCACGAGATCGATCTTGTTGAACGCGATGATGAGCGCCTTGCCCGCGGCGTCGCAGAGTCCGGCGATCTTTGCGTCCTGCTCGCCGATGCCTTCCTTGGCGTCGATGAGGAGCACGCACACGTCCGCGCGGTCCACGGCCTTCTCGGCCATGGCAACGGAGATCTTCTCCATCGCGATGTGCACGCGCGAGCGCTTGCGGATGCCGGCCGTGTCGATGAGGAGGTACGGCTTGCCGTCCATCGTGATGGCGGTGTCCACGGGATCGCGTGTGGTGCCCGCCTCGGAGTCGACGAGCATGCGCTCCTCGCCGGCGAAGCGGTTCACGAGCGAGGACTTCCCGGCGTTGGGACGACCGACGATCGCGATGCGGATCGGCCCCGACGCACGCGCGGGCGGGATGGCTTCATCGTCCTCAGCGTCGAACTCGTCGCGCTTGGTGCTGCGGTACTTGATGCGCGGCGCCGAGGGCAGGCGCTCGAGCGCCGCGTCGAGGAGCTCGGATACGCCGCGCCCGTGCTGCGCCGAGATCGGGAACACGTGGTCGGCGCCGAGGGCGAACAGCTCCTGGGCGTCGGGCTCGAGGTTGGGGCTGTCGACCTTGTTGGCCGCGAACAGCACGGGCCTGCCGGTACGCCTCACGAACGCGACGGCTTCCTCGTCGCCCGCGGACAGGCCCACGCGACCATCGATGACGAACACGATGAGGTCGGCTTCCTCGACGGCCTTCATGGCCTGCCGGAAGATGCCCGCGGCGAGCGTGCGCTCGCCCTGCGTGCCGGGCGCCTTCTTCTTGAACGTGCCCGGATCGAGGCCGCCGGTGTCGACGACGCGGAACGCGCGCCCTTCCCACTCGGCATCTCCGTAGCGGCGGTCACGCGTGACCCCCGGCTCGTCCTCGACGATGGCGTGGTGGCTGCCGCACAGACGGTTCCACAGTGTGGACTTGCCGACGTTGGGACGACCGACGAGCGCGATGAGCGGCGCCTCGCCCTCGAAGTACTGCTCCTCCTGGACCTTTTTGCGGCGGCTCATGCTTCGTACCCGAGCTCGCGCAGCTTGTTCGGGTTCTGCGTCCAGCCCTCGTCGACCCGCACGAACAAGGTGAGGTGCACGAGCGCCTCGAAGCGCAGCCCGAGCTCGTGGCGTGCGCGCGAACCGATCTCGCGGATCATGCGGCCGCCCTCACCGACGAGGATGCGCTTGTGAGCGTCCTTGTCGACGGAGATGGTGGCCGACACGCGCAGCTCGCGCTCCACCTTGCTGCCGGGCTTCACCGGCTTCTCCTCGAACTCGTCGACGGTGACTGCCACCGAGTATGGCACCTCGCGCTTCGTCAGCAGGAACACCTGCTCGCGGACGAACTCCGTCACGAACCAGCGCTCGGCGCGGTCGGTGAGCGTGTCCTCGTCGAAGAGCGCCTGCCCCTCCGGCACCATCTTCTCGACCTCGTCGATGAGGATGGCAACGCTCGTGCCGACCTTGGCCGAGATCGGCACCACCGTCGCGTAGCCCAGCTTCGTGACCTGCTCGAGAATTGGCAGCAGCTGCAACTTGTCGTGCAGCTGGTCCACCTTGTTCACGGCGAGGATCATCGGGCGACCGGCCGCCTTCACTTCCTCGAGCATCTGCAGCGTCGCTGCATCGAGCCGCATGCCGAGCTTCTTCTTTTTCTTGGTCGGCTCGGGCGTCGTGGGCTTTCTGTTGCGGTGGCGCTCGCGCGGCTCCGGGATCGGCTCGAGCTCCACGAGGACGACCACCGCGTCCACGTCCGCGAGCGCCTGCTTGGCCTCGTCGACCATGAACTGGTTGAGCCGCGTTCGCCCGGGCCCCGATGGTCGATGCAGCCCCGGCGTGTCGATGAACGCGACCTGTAGCCCGTCGCGGTTGTACACGCCGAGCAGCCGCTCCCGCGTGGTCTGCGGGCGCGGCGTCGCGATGGCGAGCTTTTCGCCCAGGATCTGATTCAGCAGCGTCGACTTGCCCACGTTGGGCCGACCGACGAGCGCCACGAAGCCGGCTCTCATGGCG
>JAYTLP010000559.1:0-2537 GCA_043729375.1 Myxococcales bacterium | reverse complement strand
CGCTACTCGGGATCGGCGGAGCGAGCGCGACGGTCGGCGTTCAGGTCGGGTACTCCATCGCGGACATCCTCGCGAAGTGCGGCTACGGCTTCATGATCTTCGCGATCGCTCGCGCGAAGATGGCCGCCGCCGGGGAGACTGCGACCGACGGTACCGCGACCGTGACCGTCGAGCGGGTCGCTGCGTGACCGAGCTCGCCGAGACGCGCGGACACTACATCGCTGCGGGTAACGCGGTGCTCGGCCTCGGAGTGCTCGCCCTCGTACTGACGGTCGTGGCGATGCTCGCCGGTCGCGAGGCGGCGGCTCCTCCAGGGCTCGCAGGTACCGGCGCGCTGTTCGTGGTCGTCGGAGCCGCGCTTCGCTACCAGCGCGGTCAGCGCACGTAGTCCCTGGCGATCGACCGCAGGCGTGCCGACGAGAACGGCTTGGTGATCGTCTGGTTGGGCACGCTATCGATGAACTCGGTGGCCCGCGGGGAGAATGCGCCGCCGGTCAAGAAGACCATGCGCCGCGCCTCGTCGACGCTGACCGCCAACACCGCGTCGTAGAGGTCCATGCCGGTCATGTTCGGCATCATCAGGTCACAGAAGATGATGTCGAACGGCTCGCCCGCCGACAAGCGCGCGAGGGCTGCGCGCGCATCGGTCTCGACGACGACGTCGTGCTCGGTCCGGAGCATACGAGCGATCGATTTCGCGACGCCGGCGTCGTCGTCGACGACGAGGACCCTACCGCGGCGCGGCAATTGCGGCGTCGCCCCCGGCTGCTCGGACCGCGCGCCAGCACGCTTCGCGCTGGCCGCTGGCAGCGTGATGCGGAACACCGAGCCACGTCCAAGCTCGGAGTCGACCGTGATCTCGCCTCCGATCGCGACGATGATCGCGTGGCTGATCGAGAGGCCGAGCCCCATCCCCTCGCCGATAGGCTTCGTCGTGAAGAACGGATCGAACAAGCGCCCGAGGTGCTCCTTCGCGATGCCCGTTCCGCTGTCGTGAATCTCGACCACGGCGCGCCCCGCGCCATCCGAGTACGTCACGAGGCGGACGAGCTCGGACTCCGCCTTCCCCTCGACGATCGCCTGTGCGGCATTGACGAGCAGGTTGGTGAAGACCTGCACCAGAGCGCCCTCGTTCGCCTCGACGTACGGTGTCGTCCCGTACTCCTTGCGGAGCTGCGCGTGGTGCCTGACCTGATGCGCCGTCATCGCGACCGCGGAGTCGAGCACGTCCGGGAGATCGAGCACGGCGAGCTTCTGGTCGTCGCTGCGGGTGAACTTCTTGAGATCGTGCACGATCTTGCGGACGCGCTCGGCGCCCTCGTGCGCGTCCGTGAGCGCAGCGCGTAGCTCGATGACGGCAGTCGAGAGCGCGTCGACCTCGACGGTCGCGGCCCCGGTGGCCTTCACGCGCGCGAGGCCGCGCTCGAGATCCTCGGTGACCTCGATGCCCACCGTGACGTTCGCGATCACGTAGGCGAGGGGATTGTTGATCTCGTGGCTCATCCCTGCGGCCATCGTGCCGAGGGCGGCCATGCGCTCCGAGACGGCCAGGCGCTGCTCGAGGTGGCGGCGCTCCGTGATGTCCCGGAACACCACGACCTGTCCCAGCACGTTGCCCTTCGCGTCGACGATCGGCGCCGCCGTGTTGTCGACCGGGATGATCGCACCACTCCTGGGGATGAGGCCGGCGTGGGTGGGAACGGCAGCCGCGAACCCGTCGCGGGGCGGCCGGGACAGGTCGAGGTGCTGTCCGGTCGCGTCGACGAGGCGAAGCACGTCCACCAGCTTGGTTCCCACTGCCTCCGCGCGGCGCCATCCGGTCACCTTCTCGGCCACCGGGTTCAGGAACGTGATCGTGTCGTGCGGGTCGATCGCGATCACCGCGTCGCCGATGGACTCGAGAGTGGTCGAGAACCAGCGCTCTCGCTCGGCAAGCAGCGACTCGAGCTCGTGCTTGCGCAGCGCGACCTCGATCGCGATCCGGAGCTCCCGGTCCTCGAACGGCTTCAAGATGTAGCCGTACGGCTGCGTCTCCTTCGCGCGCGCCAGCGTGGCCTCGTCGGAGTGGGAGGTCAGGTAGACGACCGGGATCCCGAGACGGTCGCGGATGATGCCCGCAGCCTCGATGCCATCCATCGCGCCCCGCAGCTTGATGTCCATCAGGATCAGCCGGGGCCGGAGCGTCTCTGCGAGCGCGACCGCGTCGGCGCCCGTCGCGGCGGCCGGCGGAACGTCGTAGCCGAGATGCACGAGGGTGCGCGCGATGTCCGCGGCAATGATGGCCTCGTCTTCCACGATCAACACGCGCTCGCCCATCGTCACTCCTGCTCGGCCTGGAACCGCACCGTGCAGCGCGTGCCGGGTGCTCGCTCGAACTGCACGCTCCCGCCGAGCTGACGTGCGAGCGTCATCACGAGCTGCAGGCCGAGCGACGACGCGGTCTCGAGCTGCAGCCCGGCGGGCAGCCCCGTGCCGTTGTCCGCGACGGAGAGCTCGATCGCGGCGCCCGCTCTCGTCACGCGAACGGTCACGAGCCC
>JAYTLP010000558.1:0-27623 GCA_043729375.1 Myxococcales bacterium | reverse complement strand
CGTGTCGAACCTGCAGGCCATCGAGCGCGCGCTCACCGCTGGCGGGAACAAGCACGTGAAGGTCGTACGCCTGCCGGAGCTCAACCACCTCTTCCAGCACTGCAAGACCGGCGCGCCTTCGGAATATTCGAGCATCGAGGAGACGTTTTCACCGGGCGCGATCGGTATGATTCGCGACTTCATTTCGAACCTGTGAGGCTTCGCACATGATCCGTACACTCGCCGCGCTGCTGGTTCTGGTTCCGGCTCTGGCCCTGGCTGCACCACCGGAGGGCAAGTGGCAGGGGGCGATTGCGCTCGGCACCGTGCGCCTCCGCATGGGCCTCGACGTCACGAAGCGCGCGGACGGCACACTTGCTGCGACGCTCGTCTCGCTCGACCAGGGGACGCCCGACCTCGTCGCCGACCGGGTCTCCTTCAGCGGCGGCACGCTCGAGGCCGACTTCACGAGGAGCGACACGCACTTTCAGGGAACGATCACGGGGAGTGATCTGTCCGGCGCGTACAAGCAGGCGGGGCGGGCCTTCCCGCTCGTGCTCGAGCCGGTCGCGGACTTCCCGGTCCTCGCGCGTCCGCAGGAGCCGAAGCGTCCGTTCCCCTACGTGGAGCAGGAGGTCACCGTCACGGTCCCGCGGTCGCCCGGTAGCAAGGACAGCGTCACGCTCTCCGGCACCCTCACACTGCCGAAGGGCAAGGGGCCTTTTCCGGCAGTACTCTTCGTCGGTGGCACGCAGCCCGTGGACCGCGACGGCTGGATCGCACGCCATCGCCCGCTCCTCGTCGTCTCCGACGCACTCACCCGGGCCGGCATCGTGACGCTGCGCTTCGACGACCGTGGCGTCGGCAAGTCGGGAAGCACCCGTTCCACGCTCGCGGTGGCCGCGGGCGACACGCTCACCGAGCTCGAGCTGCTCGTCCACCGTCCGGAGGTGGACGGCAAGCGCGTCGGGCTCGTCTCCTCGAGCGAGGGCAGCGTCACCGCGTCGATGGTGGCCGGCAAGAGCGCGTTGCCGCGGTTCCTCGTGTTCCTCGCGGGGGTCGGCGTGTCGGGCAAGCAGGTCCTCGCCGCGCAGCAGGACGGCCTGATGCGAGCCGTGAAGCTCGGCGACGCGCTATTGAAACGCAACCGCGTCGCGAACGACAAGCTGTGGGCGATCCTCGAGTCCGAGCCGGACGACGCGAAGGTGGCAGAGAAGCTCGGCGTGGCGCTGGCCGACGATTCGCAGATGCTCGCGATGATGCAGGCGCAGGTGTCTCACGGTGCGACGACGCTCCGTGACTGGCTGCGGACGGAGCCGAAGGACTATCTCGTCAAGGTGAAGGTGCCGGTGCTCGCGATGGGTGGTGACCTCGACCTGCAGGTGGACACCGCGACCAACCTCGCTGCGATCTCCGCGGCGCTCGAGAGGGGCGGCAACACACACGTGGAGACCGCGCACTTCGCAGGGCTGAACCACCTCTTCCAGCACGCGCGCAGCGGCCTGCCCAAGGAGTACCTCGACAGCACGGAGACCTTGGCGCGCGAGGTGACAGCGAAGCTCCGCGCGTTCGTCCTGGCGCGTCACTGACAGTAGCCGTTTCCGGTTGTGCTGGTGGGAACCGGGTTGGTGCAGGCCGCCATCTGACACTGCATGGCAGTTGTCGCGGTGCACATGATGTTGCAGGTCTGCTGCTTGGCCGGACCTGCGCAGTAGGTCCCCGCCGAGCAGGCGGTGTCCTCCAGCGACTCGTCGCAGGGGTTGCCGTTGAAGTGCTTGCCGTCGTAGCGGCAGATGCCGTCGAGGGCGACCGGTCCGGCCGCCTTCGCCACGGTCGGCTCGAAGTGACACGTCACCTGGGGCTTGATGGAAGCGTCGATCCCGTTGAAGACCGCGCAGTCGCCCGCACCATTGCCGACGGCGTAGACGCAGGGCGGCATGCAGACGCCCACGTCGGAGCCGGCCAGGAGCAGCGTGCACCGTGTACGCTGGCCGCTCGCACAATCGCCGTCGCTGCGGCAGAGCGTCTGGCAGTGGGGCGCGTTGTCGGCGATGTCGGTGAGGCACACGGAGCCCTGCGCGCAGTCGACGGTGTTGCTGGCGCCGCCGACGTTCTGGGTGCAGAGCACGCCCGCCGCGGAGTTGAACGCGACGCAGCGGGCGGCGCCGGTCGTCATGCGGGGTCCGAACGTCTCGGTGCCTGCGATCGTGCAGACCTCGTTCTGTGCGCAATTGCTCGCGGGACCGACGGGGTTGCACGCGCTCGACGACATATCGCTGCCCCCGTCGGGGACGCCGCCGTCGCTGGAAATCGCAATGCCATTGCCGCCGCCGATGAGGATGTCGGCAGGGTGATCGGCGAGCGCCGTCGCGAACGCGCCGATGCGCGCCGCGGCCGGATCGGAGAGCCGGCGAAAGGTCTGCGTGGAGGGCTCGTAGGCGAATGCACCACCGGCGGGCGCGAGCTCGAGCGACGACACGCTGGCGCCCGCGACGAAGAGGATCTCGCCGGTCGGCAGCGTCGCAGCTTGTTGCGCTGCGCGAGGGAGCGGCGCAGCGGGCAAGACGGTTCCTGGCGAGCTTCCCGTGCCGACAATCTCGGCGTCGGCCGTCGCAGCGCCGCGGCTCGCGAGTGGCTTGTTGAACCCGCCGACCAGCAGCACGTTGCCGTCCGCGAGGCGCACTGCCGTGTGCAGCGCGCGCGGAAAGTCGGTGATCACGGGCGCGGAGAAGTCGTCCGTGGCCGGCTGGTAGTACTCGTAGGTGGACAGCACGCTGCCATCGCTGGTCGTGCCGCCGGAGAGAAGGACGCGTCCATCGAGCAGCGCCGTGGCCTGGTGATATGCGCGTGGCGCGCTCGTGGTCTTGCTCAACGTCGAGAAGGTGCGAGTCGACGGATCGTAGCGATCGACCGCCGCGTTCACGCTGGCGCCGTTGATGCCGCCGACGAGCAACACGCGACCATCGACGAGGCGGCTCGCCGAGTGGAAGCTTCGCGCGCTGGGGGGCGACGGCAGCGACGTGAAGGTCTCGGTGGCAGGAGCAAAAAGGAACGCGCTCGGCCCGCCGGCCGCGCAGCCGACGAAGAGCACGGTGCCATCGGCGAGCAGGGTCGCGGTGTGGCCACCGAGCGCATCGGGTGGACTGGCGATGCGCCGGGAGGCTGCGGCGCCCGGATCATAGATGCTTGCCCCCCCGACCGCCGGGACGCTGTCGTCGAGGACGGGCGACGGAAAGCCTCCGACCACCAGCACGCGACCGTCGGATAGCGGGGTCGACGTGGCGAAGTAGCGCGGGGCATCGAGCGGGCCGACCGGGAAGAAGCCAGTCCCCACGGGCGAGTAGAGCTCCTCGAGGCCACCCGTCAGCGGGACCGGATCGGCGCCGGACAGCGCGGAGGGCTCGAGCAGGCACACCCCTTCGCTGCAGCTCTGGTTGCTGTCGCAGCTACCAAGGATGGGGAGCAACACATGCGTGCTGGTGTCGGTGTACGCGGTGCCCGAGTCGCACTGCAGGTGGTCGACAAAGGCTTTCTCGAACTTCGGCATCCGCTTCGGCGCAATGAAGCGCGGTACGCAGGCGCCCTCGACGCACGACAGCGAATCGGGGCAGCCGAGCGTCGCGCACGAACCCGTGAGGCCGAGGCGGATGAAGCGCTCGCTCTTCGCGATGATCCCGAGCGTCGCCAGCCGGCGCACCTTCCGCGCGCCCGCCAGCGTGCCGGTGATCTCGACGTCGAACGTGGGCTCCTGGCCGGGGTTGGCGTAGAGCGCGAACGAGCCAGGTAGCCTGTAGTCCTTCGCCGGGAGCCCGGAGAGCTCCCAGACGTGCTGGACCGTGGGCGAAGAGTCGCCGCGGCGCGTGACGGCGAGCGTCACGTGATCGAGCTGCTCGCGGGCGGACTGATCTGTCGCGATGCCGAGGACGAGCTGACCATGAGACTTGCACGCGGCGGCGAGGCACAGCGCGACGGCGAGGAGGCGACGCATAGCGCCGATGATACGCGAAGCCTGCCGGATCTGGACGTCGACCGATGTGGCGTGGAGCACGGCGTCGAGCACCGCCGGATCCAGCTCGACGAGGAGACCTCGCGGTCGCCGTGCATGAGGATGACGAATGGATTTCCGTCCTCGTCTTCGAAGACCAGCATTTTCATGACCGCGTGCTCGTCGACGCCGAGAGCGCGCGAGGGAGCTGCCGTGCCCCGGCGCTCGACGTACGGCTGGACGTGCGGGACGTACGCGACCTCGGCGGCGCGCAGCGCTCGCACTGCAGCAGTGGTGAACGGATGACCACCCGCCTGTCGCCGAACGAGAGCGTGCGCTGCATGTCCTACACCGGCAGGTTGACGCGGAGGTCGTCGATCACCGTCGCTCTTCTCGCTCGGGTATCATTGGAGAAGTCGACTGGCGCCGCCTCACGCGCGGCGTTATAAAGCCGACCCATGGAAACTGTTCGCGTCAAAGCGCTCGTCATCGGCTCCGGTCCCGGCGGCTACGTCGCCGCCATCCGTCTCGGTCAGCTCGGCATCGAGACGATCTGCGTCGAGAACGAGTATGTCGGCGGCGTGTGCCTCAACGTCGGCTGCATCCCGTCGAAGGCCCTCATCACCGCGGCGAAGCACTACGAGCATGCGCGCGAGCACGGCAAGATCATGGGCATCATCGGCAACGACGTGAAGCTCGACTGGACGCGCACGCAGACGTGGCGCGGCGAGGTCGTGAACAAGATGAACGGTGGCGTGAAGCTGCTCCTCAAGGGAGCGGGCAGCCGGCTCGTCATGGGCACGGCCACTTTCGTGGACAAGAAGACCGTCGAGGTCAAGGGGTCCGATGGTGACATGCGCATCGAGGCCGAGCACATCATCATCGCCACGGGCTCGCGCCCCGTCGAGATCCCCGGCTTCAAGGTCGACCAGAAGAAGGTCTGCGACTCCACGGGCGCACTCGCGCTCACCGCAATCCCCAAGCGCCTCGTCGTCATCGGCGGCGGCTACATCGGCCTCGAGCTCGGCTCTGCGTACGCGAAGCTCGGCAGCAAGGTCACCATCGTCGAGGGTACGGCAGGCCTCCTGCCCGGCAACGATCCGGATCTGGTCGGCGTCGTCGCACGCAAGCTCAAGAAGGGCGGCGTCGAGGTCATCCTCGAGGCGAAGGCCCTCGGCTTCGAGGACGGCAAGTCGGGCGGCGTGGTCAAGATCCAGACGAAGGACGGCGAGAAGTCCATCGAGGCCGACTGCGTGTTCGTGACCGTCGGTCGCAAGCCGAACTCCGACACGCTCGGCATCGAGAAGGCGGGCGTGAAGGTCGAAAAGGGCTTCATCACCGTCGACAAGCAGCAGCGCACGAACGTCCCCGGCATCTACGCCATCGGCGACGTCACGGGCCAACCCATGCTCGCCCACAAGGCCTCCAAGGAAGCCGACGTGGTCGCCGAGGTCATCGCGGGTCACAAGGCCGAGATGGACGCCGTCGCGATCCCCGCCGTCATTTTTGTCGACCCGGAGATCGCCAGCGTCGGCCTGCAGGAGCACGACGCCATCAAAGCGGGCCGCAAGATCAAGGTCGGCAAGTACAACTTCGGCGCACACGGTCGCTCTGTCGCCATGGCGGAGACCGACGGCTTCGTGAAGATCATCGCCGACGCGGAGACGAACGAGATCCTCGGCTTCGGCATCGTCGGCTACGAGGCATCCGACCTCATCTCCGAGTGCGTGCTCGCGCTCGAGATGGGCGCGTTCCTCCCCGACATCGCGCTCACGGTGCACCCGCACCCGACGCTCGGCGAGGCCATCATGGAGGCGGCCAAGGCGGCGCTCGGCGAGTCGCCGCACATGGTCGGCGGCGGTCAGAAGAAGGCAGCACTCGCCGCGGCCACTCCCGCAAAGTAATGAAGTGGGTCGTCGAGGACCTCGGCCGTAGGGACTACGCCGAGGTTCTCGCGTACCAGCACGAGCTCGTCGGCAGCCGCCAGCGCGACGAGGCCTGCGATCGTCTGCTTCTCGTCGAGCACCCGGAGGTCGTCACGCTCGGGCGTCGCCGCGGATCGGCAGACAACGTGCTCGCGCTCAACCCGTTTCCCGTCGTGGAGATCGAGCGCGGCGGGGATGTCACGTACCACGGGCCCGGGCAGCTCGTGGCCTACCCCATCGTCAAGCTCGACGGCGAAGAGCGCGACCTGCACCTCTTCTTGCGTCACCTGGAAGACGGCATCATTGGCGCCTGCGCAGGTTTGGGGCTGCCGACGGAGCGCGAGCCCGAGTACACCGGCGTGTGGGTGGGGCCGCGCGAAGGGCTGTGGCCGGAGCGTCGCAAGATCGCGTCGATGGGCATCGCGGTCCGCCGCTGGGTCACCTTCCACGGGCTCGCGCTCAACGTGTCCACGGACCTCTCGCACTTCGCGGTCATGAACCCGTGCGGCCTCGAGGCCCAGGTGATGACCTCGCTCAGCCGAGAGCTCGGGCACTCGGTCGGCCTCGACGAGGTGAAGCCGCTTCTCGCGAAGCACCTCGGCGACGCGCTCGGCCGCAGCGTGTAAAACTACTTCCGGTCGCGCACCGCGGCGGCGATCTCCGCGCTCATCATCGAGATGGCCTTCGAGAGCGCAGCGACCTCCGCGCCGGGGTCCTTGTCGGGGGCAGGCACGGTGATCTTCGACGCGTGCACGGCGATGACCGTGCCCTTGGCGCGCTCGCGCAAGGTCCACCCGGCCTCGAGCATCGCGCCCTGTCCGGCCATGTGCTCGAGGTGATGCACGTCCACGTCGACCACCATCACGGGGAGCTGCGACGGCTCGAAGGGCTGGCCGAAGACGTGGCCGGCGCCGAGCTCGCTCTCGAGGTCGCGCCGCAGCGTGCGCGCGAAGCCGTCACGCAGCGGCTCCCCCCAGCGGTCGTATTCGGCGACGGCGATCTGGTTCGAAGCCGAGCGCGAGACGATCTCGGTGCGCAGCAGGTACTCGGGCATGTCGATGTGATCCACGCCGAACGTGATGGCGATGGGTGCGTCGGTCTTCTTGTCCACGGCGGTGAGGACGAAGAATCGAGTCGGATCGGGGCGCGCACCGCGGAGCAGCGAGCACGCGGGGAGCAGCAGCAGCAGCGTGGCGAGGGACGAAGGTCTCATGGCTTCTTCTTGCCCACGATGAGGGCGTTGGGGTTGCGCTGGAGAAAGTCTGCAAAGGCGCGGACGGCCTGCGCAGCATGCTGCACGTCGGCGAACGTGCGCTGGAGCTCGCTCCAGATGGGGCCGCGCGGGTCGAGCACCGACTGTAGCTCGGGCGCGATCTTGAAGACGCCACCGTCGACATCGATGATGAGCTTCCGCGCCGCCATGACGGTGGCGGGAAGCTCGTCGAGTGTCTTCTTCACGCTCGGCGTGTTGACGAGCCTGTTGATACCCTCCACCGCGCCTTCGACGGACTTGGCGATCGCATTCAGGTCAACGCGCTGGAGCTCGTCGAAGATCGCGGTGAGCGACTTCACGATCTGCTCGAGCTGCGTCGGCACGGTGGGGATCTCGGGGAAGCCCTGCTGGTTGACCAGGGTCGCCGTGGTCTCGGGGAACAGCTCGAGGTTCACATAGAGCTGGCCGGTGACGAGGCTCTCGCTGTCGAGGCGCGCGCGCAGCCCGGCCTTCACGAGGTCGCCGATGAGCTGCGTCTCATTCACGTCCTCGCGGCCGAGCTCGCGGACGCGGCGCTTGTCGAGCTCGACGAAGACGGGGATCCGGTACACGTCGGCAGGCTGCTCGAAGCGAATGCTCATGCCGACGACCTCGCCGATGGGCACGCCCCGGTACTTGACCGGCGCGCCGATCACGAGCCCGTGCACCGAGCCGGGGAAGTAGCACACGTACTTCATGCGCTTGTGGAGCAGGCGGCCCGAGCCCCACACCGCGACCGCGATGACGACGAGCAGGCAGGCGCCGAGGATGAAACCACCGACGAGTACGGGACGGGTTTTCTTAGGCATTTTCGCCTCCCCGCGTGAGGAACTCGCGGACGCGGTCGTTCGGCGGGTGGGCGAGCAGTTCCTTTGGAGGGCCGCTCGCCCCGGCGGTACGGCTTTCGGCATCGAGGAAGAGCGAGGCGTCGCCGATGGACAGGATGCTCGGTAGCTCGTGAGAGACGATGACGACCGTCGTGCCGAGGCTGTCGCGAAGCTCGCGGATGAGGTCGTCGAGGTGGCGGGACGAGATCGGATCGAGCCCCGCCGACGGCTCGTCGAGGAAGAGAATCTCGGGGTCGAGGGCCATGGCACGAGCGAGGCCGGCTCGCTTCTGCATGCCGCCGGACAGCTGGCGCGGGTAGAAGTCCTCGAAGCCCGCGAGCCCGACCAGCGCGAGCTTGAGCGCGACGATCTCCTTGATCTCTCCTTGCCGGTAATGCGTGAACTGCGTCAGCGGGAGAGCGACGTTCTCCGCCAGGCTCATCGACGAGAACAGCCCGCTGCCCTGGTACAGGACACCGAAGCGGCGGAGCGTGTGCTCGCGCTGCACCTCGTCCTGCGCGAGGAAGTCCTCGTCGCCGTAGAAGATGGAGCCCGCCGCGGGCACGTCGAGCCCGAGGAGCGCTCGCAAGAGCGTGCTCTTGCCCGAGCCGCTGCCACCCATCACGAAGAAGATGGAGCCGCGCGGCACCTCGAATGTCAGGTCGTTCATGACGACGAAGTCGCCGTACGCGAGCTTGAGCCCCTTGACGGAGATCTGCGGCTCCGTGTCCATCAGATTCCCATCACGTTGAGGACGACTGCGAACAGCCCGTCGATCGCGATGATCCACACGATCGAGTTCACGACCGCGCTCGTCGCCGCGTTTCCGACCGACGCTGCGCCTCCATCGGCGCGCAGCCCCTGGATGCAGCCGCACACGGCAACGATGACGCCGAACACCACGCTCTTCGCGACGCCGATCCAGAACGTCGTGAGCGACGCAGCGATCTGCACCTGCTTCAAGTACTCGATGGGGCCGGCACCGCTCATGACCGCCACGAGGCCACCGCCGGTGACCGCGATGAAATCGGCGTAGATGGTGAGGAGCGGCATCATGAGCGACAGCGCGATCACGCGCGGCAGCACGAGGAAGTCGCTCGTCGGCACGGCCATCGTGGTCAGCGCGTCGATCTCCTGCGTCACCTTCATGGTTCCGAGCTGGGCGGCGTAGGCCGAACCGGTGCGCCCGGCCATGACGATACCGGTCATGACCGCACCGAGCTCGCGCAGCATCGCGACGGTGACGACGTTGGCGACGTAGATCGTGGCACCGAATGGCCGCAGTGTGACGCCGCCGACGAACGCGAGGATCATCCCGAGGAGGAAGCTCACGATGCCGACGATGCCGAGCGACTTCACGCCGGCACCCTCGAGCTCGACCATCACGTCGATGCGGCGGATGCGCGCCTTTCCGGTTGCGAGCCGGACGAAGGAGTACGCGAGCTCGCCGACGAACGACAACACGCGCACGGCCGTCGCCAGGAGCTCGACGCCCGCGGCACCCACGCGCTCGATGAAGCCCCCGGGGGAGGGCTCGGCCGGTGGGTGCTGCGCCGGCACGGACTGCGAGAGCGCGAGCAGCCGGCGGAGACCGTCGGGCAAGGACGACGTGTCGATCTCGAGCTTGCGCTCGCTCGCGACAGCCACGATACGCTGCACGAGCACGAGGAGCGACGTGTCCCAGCCGGCGAGCGCGCTCGCGTCGAGGATCACGCGCCCGCTGGCGGCGTGGATTGCCGCCTCGACCGCCGGTGGCACGCGGAGGCTCGCGGCGCTGCGGTGCTCGCCGGCGACGCGTACGACGACCGTTCCATCGGCGCCTTGCGTGGCCGTCATGTCGGTGGAAGCAGGCACGGGCTGGTCGGTGCTCCGGCGCATCAATCGTGCTGGGGACGCGAGGCGACGATGCTGATGAGCCAGGACTGCGCTGCGCTCGTCATCTTCGTGAAGCGCAGCCCGACGCCCTGGGGCTGCCCGTCCGACTGTTGCACCCGCACCACCTCGGCGCCGAGGCGAACGACCTCCGATTCGTCATCGGGGAAGAGGATGAGGTCGCACGCGGTGCCCGTGGCATCGACCAGCTGGGTCGCAAAGAAGGCGCCGCCGAGCGAGATGTCGGAGATCTCACCCTCGATTGTCATCCATGGCGACACGTACAGCGCACGCAGCTTGAGCGAGTGACGGTACGCGGAGCGGCGCCCGTGCGGGTCGGCCCACAGCTGCAGGGTCGGCATCGACTGCACCTGCTCCGCGCCGCAATGCGGACACCTCGCCTGCCCCTGCTTGAGCATCTCGCGGCAGTGGATGCAGGTGCGGTAGCGCGGGACCTGGTAGTCGCTGTCGAGCGGGCTGTGCGTCGTCTCCTCGACTTCGTCGTGTTCCTCGGGGGCGGACTGATCGATATTGACCGTGAACTCGAACGAGCCCACGGCTACCAGATCGCCGTCTGCGAGCACGCGCGCGTCGCTGATCTTCTCACCGTTCACCTTCACGCCGTTGCGGCTGCCGAGGTCGGCGATGGTGCAGAGCTCGCGGACGAGCAACATGCGGGCGTGACGGCGCGACACCGTGGGATCGTCGATGCGCAGCTGACACGCGCGCGTGCGGCCGATGAGCGACTCTCCCGGCCGCAATGCCAGCTGATAGCCCCCGAGGCTGATGCGCACTTGCATGGCCTATGAGCTTGCCTTCAAAACCGGGACAGATCCATGGGGTGTCGCCCCGCACGGGTCATTCGAACTCGAAGCGGAGGGCGCGTGCCTTGCCGTCGATATCCACGCTTTGCGACTGATGATCCTCGAGGCGGGTCGCGCCGATGCGGTGACGGCCGACGTCGAGCCGGAGCCGGTGGAGACGACCGTCGTCGGTCCGCTTGTGCCCGTCGACATCGACGACGCACCACGGAAGGCAGGTGACCACGAGCTCGCCGGTCTCCTCGCGGGGGCGCCGCACGGGCGCGACCGGTACGAGCGCGCCTTGCACGGGAGGCTGTGCCGCGAGCAGTGGGACGACGGGGGGGAGGAGGACCACCGCGGGCGGGTCCAGCCGCGGTCCGGCATGGACCGCTGGGTGCACGCGACGATGCCACCCGACCCATCCCAGCAGCGTCAGCGCGACGCCGAGCACAGGCAGCGCGATGCTCGGTGCCACGCGTCGTCGCGGCGGTGGGGATGGTCGCGGCGTGACCAGCATCTCGTCGACGAAGCTGGCTGCGGTCGTCGAGTCGCGGAAGTAGCTCGCCTCGGCGTCGGGCGGCGGGACGTCATCCGCTTCCGGCTGCGACACCGCTGCGACCCGCGCGGCCTGCACGAGCGCGCCGAGCGTGCGCGCAGACTGCGCCCGCGAGCTGCCGAGCCTCGTCGCGATGCCATACAGCGCCGTGGCCAGCTCGCCTGCATTCTCGTGGCGCGCGGAGGCATCCTCGCAGGTGGCTTTTCGCACCAGCGACGAGAACGGGGAGCTGTCGAGCTCGACGCCGGGCGCGGGTCGCTGTCCCGTGGCCGCCTCGGCGACGACGACGCCGAGAGAGTACAGGTCTGCGCGCGCGTCGATGCGTTCGCCCCTCGCCTGCTCGGGCGGCATGTACGCTCGTGTGCCACGCACGCCGCCCTGCGCGGCAACGCCACGCGCAACACCGAAGTCGGCCAGCTTGACCTCGCCGTCGAGCGACAGGAGCACATTCCGCGGCGTGAGGTCCCCATGTACCAGCTCGTGTCGGTGCACGTGCTGGAGCGCATGGCACAGCTCCCCGCCGATGTACGCGACGAGCTCGGGCGGGAGTCGGTGGTCGTGCAGCGAGTCGAGAAGCCGCGCAAGATCGCACCCGTCGACGAGCTCCAGCGCGAGAAAATAGTCGTTGCCGACGCGTCCGAAGTCGAAGATCGAGACCAGGTTTCCGTGACTCAGGCTGGCGTGGAGCCGGGCCTCCTCGAAGAACAGCTTCAGGAAGCGCGGGTCCTGCGCGAGGGCGGGAAGCACGCGCTTGATGACGAGGCGCTTCTCGAATCCGCCGGGCCCACGCTGGCGCGCGAGATAGAGCTCGGCCATGCCGCCCTTGCCGAGCGATTGCAGCAGCTCGTAGCGGCCGAACCGGGAAACCACGTGTACATCATACGCGGTGCATATAATGTACGCTGGTGCGTCGGTCGGCCTCCCTGTCACGCGTCGGCGTGGTGCTCCTGTGCGCGGCGACGACGATGAGGGTCGCGACCTCTGCGGGCGCGACGCCGGTCGCCATGTTCTGGGCGCCCGAGCCCGCACCGGCACAGACGTCCGCGGTCCGGAAGCTGACCGCCCACGCGTTGGCGTCGCGTGGGATCGCACTCGATGACGCGCACGGCGTTTCGATGCGCGTGCCCGGGCTCGGCGACGCACTGGCGACCGCGCTCGAGGCGTACCGCGCGATGAAGCTCGAAGACGCCGCTGATGACCTTCGCAAGCTCGTCGCGGAGGTCGCGCGCACCGGGGGCGGGGACCTCGATAGACGCGGCCTCGGTGACCTCTTCCTCCACCTCGGCCTGACCGAGCAGGAGCTGGGCCACGTCGACGCGGCGTGGGATGCTTTCGTCGCCGCGGCGAATGTCGATCCCTCCCGAACGATCGATCCCGCCCGCGTGCCGCCGCGCGCCGCCGCCATCTACCACCGCGCCATTGCGGAGCACAGCAAGGGCACTTCCGTGGACGTATCGATCGAGCTGCCGCCAGGCGCGACTCTGCGCATCGACGGCGAGACGCAGCGACGAGATGCCGGCCCGGTCGCGCTCTCCGTCGGCACGCACTACGTGCAGATCGAGAGCGAGGGAAACGAGCCCTGGGTGCGTACCATCACCGTCGTTCCGCCAAAGCTACAGCTCGCGTTCGTGCCGACGCCGCAGGTCCCGCCCGAGCTCGACCGGACGACGCGCGGCGCCTTCGTGCAGGCCGCCCTCTACCGGCCCGCGCCGGAGCAGCCGCTCCGTCTCCGCATTCGGGCACGAAGCAGCGAGGGGCTCATCACGGAAGCGAGCGATGTCGCCGCCGGCCTCGACGCGCAGCGTGTCGACTTGCTCGTCGATACGGTGCTCGGCGCGGCGCCCATCTTCGTCGCCGAGCGCGTCACCTACCACCCGGGTCGACCGCTCGCGAAGGCGTGGTGGCTCTGGACCGCGGTCGGCGTCGGCGTCGTGGCCTTGACCACGGGGCTCGCTGTCGGGCTCACCCGGAAGGACGTCGAGCAAGCGGGGACCGTGTCCGGAAAGCTGATTCCACTGCCATGAGACGCGCCGTCCTCGGCTTTTGCCTGGCCACCTGCGGCTGCAGCGCTCCCTCATCGGACGTCACGCTGACGATCCGACAGCCGGTCAATCGCATGCTGCTCGGCAGCGTCGCGCATCTCGTCCTCCGCGCCGACCGCGACGGTCGAACGATCGCGCAGGCGACGTTCGCCGCCGACGCATCGAGCGTGTCCATGTCCCGCGTGCCGTACGGCGCGCACACGACCTTCACTCTCGATGGCCTCTCCTCCGCCGGAGACTCGCTCGCGCACGGGAGCACGTGTCCGCTCGACTTCGAGTTGGGCGCCGAGGCCGCCGCCATGTACCTTGCGCCGACGCACCACTTCTCGGCCACGGCGGGCGCGCCCGTCTCGACGCTCGCGCGGCAGATGGCGGTAACCCTCGCATCCGGAGATGTGCTGCTTGCCGGGGGGCTCTCCGGCTCGTCCGCGGTGGCAACGACCCAGCTCTTCCACCGCGACCGCGGCACGTTCGAGGCGAGCGCGCACGTGCTGTCGGCTCCGCGCGCTGCCGCAGAGGCCTCCGTGCTCTCCGTCGGGACACTGCTCACGGGCGGCGTCGACGGCAACGGCAACGCGCTCGACTCCGCGGAGCTGTACTACGCTGCGACCGGCACGTTCGAGCCAGTCGTCAGCCAGTCACTCGGCGCGCGCAGCGAGCACCGTGCAAACGTGCTCGCCGGCGACCGCGTGCTGCTCACAGGGGGTTATGGAGCAAATCACATCGCCGTGAACACGTCGGCGATCGTATCGGTGGGCAGCGACGGCTCGTCGCAGGTGACTCCCGGCCCGCCGCTCACCGTGCCACGCGCGGCGCACGCGACGATCGTCGCGGTCGGCACACCGGTCGTGATCGGCGGCTACGACGCGACCGGGCAGCCGCTCGCGTCGATCGAGGCGCTGAGCATCGCCGACGATGGCGACATCGGTCGATTCGAGCTGGTCGCCGGCCTCCAGTTCGCGCGCGCGGAGACGACCGCCACGCTGCTCGCCGACGGCTCGATCCTCGTCGTCGGCGGCATCGGCAGCAACGGTCAGCCGCGTGTCGACGCGGAGGTCTTCAACCCGATCACGCAGACCACGCGGGTCTACGGGCTCGCCACGGCGCGCAGCAGACACACCGCCACGCTGCTTCCCGACGGCCGCGTGCTCATCGTCGGCGGCGTCGGTGCCGACGGCGCGCTGGTCGCGAACAACGAGCTCTTCGTGGCGGATGTCGGCTTCGTCTCCGAGCAGCCGCTCCTCGCCGCGCGCCAGGGCCACCTCGCCCTCCCGCTGTGCGACAGCAGCGTCCTCGTCACCGGCGGCGCGGCCGATGCCGAGCTCTACATGCCGGCGCCGGAGTAGCGCCTACTTCTTGTCGCGCGGTCGCAGGTCGTACTTATCGAGCTTGTAGACGAGCGTGCGACGCGAGACGCCGAGACGTTTCGCGGCACGTGTCTGGTTGCCGCCTTCCGCGGCTAGCGCTTCTTCGATACTGCGCTGCTCGACCGACTCGACGCGGTCGCGAAACGACCCGGTGGCGACGGGCTCCGCGCTCGTGGTGATGCCGGGCGGCAGGTGCTCGGGCAACACGACGCCGCCATCGACGAGCACGAGCGCGCGCTCGATCACATTGCGCAGCTCTCGGACGTTCCCCGGCCACGGGTGGTGCTCGAGCAGCGCACGCGTCGAGTCTGCGATGGCGGGCGCCGACCGCCCCATGCGGAGCGAGAGCTGGCGCGCGAACAGCTCGGCGAGCAAACCTATCTCGTTGGGACGCTCGCGCAGCGCCGGGATGTGAACCGCGAACGTCGATAGCCGGAAGTACAGGTCGCTGCGAAAGCGACCCTGCTTCGCCTCGCGCTCGAGGTCCCGGTTACTCGCCGCGACGATCCGTACGTCCACGTCGAGCTCTTGACGACCTCCGACGCGCAGGACTTTTTTCGCCTCGAGCACCCGCAAGAGCTTGGCCTGCAGCTCCAGCTTGAGCTCGCCGATCTCGTCGAGGAAGAGCGTGCCGCCCTGGGCAACTTCGAACAGCCCGGGCTTGCGCCTGTCAGCGCCGGTGAAGGCGCCGCGCTCGTGCCCGAAGAGCTCGCTCTCGATGAGGCTGTCGGGTAGCGCGCCGCAGTTGATCCGCACGAAAGGCGCTGTCGACCGCCCGCTGCGCGCGTGGAGCTGCTCGGCCACGACCTCCTTGCCGACGCCCGTCTCGCCCTGGAGCAGCACTGTCGTCGACAGCGGTGCGACACGATCGATGTTGCGGAAGACCTGCACCATCGCCTCGTCTGCCACGATGAGGCCCGGTACCTCGATCGCCGGCAGCGCAGCCTCGCTGGCCTCGGCTCGAGCGCCCGCCACGAGGATCTCCGTTTCTCCGATCCACACGACGTCACCGGAGCCGAGCGCGCGCGTCGCCTGCTTGACGACGTCCTGGTTCACGCGCGTGCCGTTGCGGCTACCCAGGTCCTCGAGCGTCAGCCTGCCGGCCTCGCACGCAATACGCGCGTGCTCGCGCGATGCCTTCGGGTCATCGAGCCGCACCGTGGCCCGGTCGGCGCGACCGATGTGGATCGTCTCGCCATCGCGCACATCGAGCAGCATCCGCCGATCGCCACTGCGCACGACGAGGTACGCGCGCGCCATCGCGGCCGTCGGGACGCGTGGTCCCTCGGTGCCGGCATCGATGGTCGTCTCCGCACCCACGACCCACATCGTAGCACCGCGCGCGACTGGCCCCGGGCTTGCTACGATGAACGAGATGCGGTCGGTGCGTGCGGCGGGCAGGGGTGGAGGAAGGCGCGGGGCCACCGTGCTCGTCGCCCTGTGCTGGGCGTGCTCGGGCTGCGGCGAAACAGGCTTCCCGGTGGCCGAGGATGGGGGTGCAGATGGGCTCGTGCAGCTCACGCTCACCGTGTCCGTGGTTGGCCCGGCGCTCGACGGCCTCGTGGTGACGAGCGGAGAGCTCGAGCTCGAGGAGACCGGTCTCGTCGGTGATGCGCCGTACGATGGCCGGACCCAGATGCGTCGCGCCACGTTCGTGCTCGGTGGAGCCCCGCAGAGCTTCGTCTTCCCGCTGGCTGCCCCTGGACTCTACAGTCGCCTGCGCACGGAGATCGATCACCTCGAGCTCTCCGGGAGCTGGCGAGGCATGCCCCTGCACATTCAGACGGCGGGCGACGAGCGCGTGGCGGACATCCGGGGGCCGGACGAGCAGCTTTCGCCAACCCAATCGGCGAGCTTCCAGCTCCTCGTCGACGGAACGAAATGGTTGACCGCCGCGACGCTCGACGGCGTCGCGCCGACCTCGGGCTTCCTCGAGATCGACGAGACCGTTGCCCCGGCCGCGATCGACGATGTCATGGCGCGGATCACCGACTCGTTCTCGCTCACCGCGCCCTGAAGCGCTGCGCAGCGTTGGTACACCCCTGCGCAGCGCGTTGCGCGATCAAGGGGTGTCGGGGTGCACGTACGCGCGTCCCTCGGCGCCTTCCCGCGGCGGCACCCCGTGGCACCGGTTGCAACCCCCGTCCACGACGGTGGGCTCCATGTGCCGGGTGGTCGCGCCGTACTGCACCGAGACCATGAGCGGGAACACCACGTCCTCGCGCGTGTAGAAGTTGCCGGCGGCGTTGGTGGGCAACGACATCTGATTGTTCTCCGCATCGACGACGAGCACCGTGGCGCCCTCGAGCCCGTCCTGGCTGATTGACGCGACGCTCGCGAAGATCGTGCCGGACACGGAGAAGCGCTGCGCCCCGCCGCCCTCGCCGTGACAGCCCGAGCGCTGGCAATCCTGTCCCGGCGTCATGAGTGGCCCGCTGCCGCCGCAGGCCGCGGGCAGCAGCGCGAGGAGCAGAGGTCCGAGGAGGAGCGTCTTGTTCATCGTCGCCTCCTTCTGGGGGCGCCGAGCCACGCCACGAGGAGCAGCAGCCCCACCCCCGTGTCGCGCGCGCCGGGCACCGCGGAGCAGCCCGCCTTCGCATCGAGCGTGACCGCACCGCCGGCCTCGGACACGTGGAAGACGCCGCGCACGGTGTCGTCGCCGAAGGGGTCTTGATCGCTCGCCACCGTGCCGGAGCCGCCGTTTCCATCGACCGCGGCCACGTAGACCGTCACGGGCCCCGACCCGGCCGCCGGCGCGCTCCACCACAGGTGCCAGCTCGTGACGTCGTTCGCAATGCGCTGGTACGGCATCGACATCGAGTGGGCGTCGTTGCCGAAGACCGCATCGCCGTCGGGCGCGACGACGACCTCGTCCCCGCTCGGGCTCGTGGCAGGGCAGTCGCCTTGCGATGGGGGCGCCGCGCAGAACGTGCCGGGGCCGGCGAGCGCTCCGTCGGCAGCGTCGATCTCGAGCGCGAAGTTGTTGTTGTTGCACTGCTGGTATGCGACGCCGCCACCGGCAGGTGGCACGTCGGTGCACGTGGGCGTGACGTACGCGAGCCCCTTGCTCTCGTTGCCGAGGCTGACGGACAGCTCGTAGGTCTGGCCCGGCACGTAGCCCGTGGTGAACAGCGTCGCGTCATCCACGCCGAGCGCCAGCGTGACCCTGTGGGGCCCGTCCCTGTGGCAGCTCGAGCAGTCTTCTCCGCTGAAGCGTGGCGCGCCGGTGAAGTAGATTCCCTCGGCATTCGCGCCGAGCGAGGCCGCGTGCGAGACGACCTTCGGTGCGAAGAACTGCGTGGGCTCGAGGTAGGCGAGGCATGGGGTGGCGTGCGCGAGCACGGCGAGCAGGATCCAGGGGCTAGAGCGCAAAGCCGACCTCCAGGTTGCCATCGACGAGCCGGTCGCTCGCCGAGCGAGCGTAGCGAGCGCCGGCCTCGTGGAAGGTGAGGAGCAGCTGCGTGTAGCGCGCGTTCACGGCGAGCGACAGCCAGCTCGTCGGGCGGATGGTGAGCCCACCGCCGACATCGAGCGCCCAGGCGGTGCCCCGCCCGTACTCGCTCCGGCTGGTGATGGGGCCGCCTCGCACGAGGCCGAGAGCCGCGATCCGGAGCCCGAGCTCGATGCGTCGCGTCCCGAGCGTGTGGCCGTACGCGAGCCCGCCGTCGACGAGGCCATACTCGACGTCGGGCACACCGAGCTGCTGCGGCGAGACGGAGGTCCACAGGAGGCTCTGGAAGCCGGCCTCGATGGACAGCGTGCCGCCCTTCGACTCGTGGCCGAGCGGCACCCGGGCGACGAGCAGCGCAGCCCAGCGCGACGCGCGCGCGCGCTCGGACAGTCCTCCGGGCGCAGTCGACCTGAAGTCGAAGCCATGGGTGTAGCTGCCCACCAGGCCGAAGGCGGCGAGCACGGGGTGGGCTCCGGACAGCTCGCGGGACAGCGCCAGCGGAAACACGCCCCCATCGAGGCGCAGCGTGGTGATCGTCCCGCCGCGATACCCCGCAGCGCCGTTCGAGAAGTGCAGCGAGCGCGTCATGAGCCCGGGCCCCGCGCCCATGTAAAAGCCGTACGTCACGGCATGCGCGGTCACGCGCGCGACCGGCTGCGCAGTCTCGCTCTCGTCGGGCAACTCGGGCTCCGGCGACTCGGGCGTCGCTCGCCGAGGCGCGGTGGCTGCCATACGCCGAGGGACACGCGGCAGCGTGTCGAGCACGTTCATGAGCTCGCGAACGACCCTCGGGCGCAGCGACGCGAGCGTGTGACCCGCCAGCTCGTAGCGGGTGCGTGCCACGACCTGCCCTGCCGTTCCCGCGCGCACGACGACGACGAGGCGCCGCTCGGCGCCCTCTCCTGCGACCGCGCCTGCGACGAGCGCGTCCACGCGGAGCGACTGACAGACGGCGCTGACCTCGGCCGCCGACGCGCCGGGCCGGCCCATCTGCGCCGCGGCGCTCCGGTACACCTCGGCGGGAATGACCTCGTAGAGATCCGCAAGGTCCTGCTCGAGACCGTCGGTGAACGAAGGCTCTCCGCCCGAGACGCCGAGGATCGAGACCGTACCGGCGCCGGCGTGCGCGCGCGCGGCGCCGAGCAAGACGAGCAGTGCAAGAAGATGGCGCATCAGTACAGCACGTTGACGCCGAGCTCACCGGTGCCGCCGACGCGGTATGGCAGCAGCGGGTAGTCGTAGTAGTGGATGTAGAGAAAGTCGCCCTTCGCCTCGAGCTCGACCGAGCGGCGCGCGATCGGCAGGCGCCACGAGACCTTGGCACCGACCAGGTTCGACAGCAGCGTCGACGACTCGCGGTCCGTGGTCATGTACGCCTGCGGTGTCGCGTAGTGCGGCTCGTAGAAACTGACCTTGTTCTGAAAGTAGATGCGCTCGCGGATCCGAAGCGTGACGTCCTTCCACGAGACGAGGTAGCGGAGCTGCACGGTGTGCGCCTTCATGCCCCAGCTGTCGGCGTAGAACCGGTAGTCACCCTGGAGCGCCGAGTCCGTGAACAGGTGGCGGTTGAGCGCGACCACTGCGGCGTGGCGGTAGCGCAGGCTCGGCATCGTCTCCGGGACCTTGAACTGAACGGTGAGCCCGTCGTCGACGGAGACCGGCACGAATCGATACGGGCTCGACTGGAAGCCGTCGTTGTATGTGAACGTGTACGAGAGCTGGCCGATGAGCTTCGGCGAGAGGGTCTGCGTCCACGCGAGCGCGAGCCCGGTGACGAGCAGGTGGCGGTGGAATGCCTGGTCACCGACGCGTCGCACCTCGTTCTCGGAGAGCGTCCAGCCAATCGCGAGCGTCGTGCTGCGCTGGAAGAAGTCCTGCGCGACGCCGAGCCCCACGTTGTTCGACGAGTAGTCGTGCTCCGTCGAGTAGATGTAGCTGCCGGCGAACGTCGTGTTCCGCCACTTCTGCGCGACGGCGCCCGTGATCTCGGAGCGAAAGTCGTTCATGTGCTTCGTCGCGTTCGAGACGACGTCGATGGATGCTGAGGACACCGCGTCGGCCACGTACGCGGCCGAGAGCGTGCCGCCGCGCCACGCATCCTTGCTGATGGCCACCGTCGGCGACACCACGGTCGTGTGGTCGCTGTCGGCGTAGACCTGCGTCTTTGCCGTGAACGAGTCGTCCGCCGTCGCCACACCCGCCCACGCGAGACCGACGAGGATCGCGAGGCGTCGCATCAGTTGCAACCGCACCCGCCGCCCGCGGAGCCGTAGCCGCCGAGCGCACCCTCGCGGGACTCGAGCATGTGCTGGTCGAGCACGTCCTCGGCCGGATCGGGCTGGAAGATCATCGTCCGCTTCGACAGGAGCTCGCGCTGGTAGGGCTTGACGACGACGCAGGCGGCGCAGGGCAACACGAGCAGCAGCAGCAGACTCTTCATCGGGGTACGAGCCCCTCGGCGGCGAAGAACGCCTGGCAATCGGCCGTCGGCGGGATGGGCTGCTTCTGTCCCGCCGCCCAGGCGACGAGCGCGGTCCACTCCGGATCCGCATCGAGCGACTGTGCCGGCGGGAACGGGAACACGCCGATGCCGTGGTGCTCCGAGCCGCCAAACGCCGCCTTGAGCGGCTTCAACAGCAGGGGCGCGGTCTGCAGGTCGAGGGAGGCGGTGTCGGGCGCGGGACCGGCGAGGAGCACGCCGCTCGCGGAGTCGAAGTTGGCCTGCACCTCGTCCGCCGTCAGCGGCGCGTCGCGGTCGCTGCGGGACGCTACGTCGAACCCGCGCAGCTTGCCCGGCGAGTACACGCGAAACGCGTGCCTCGGGTCGCCGTGGCACGCGAGGTACGAGCAGTGCCTGACGAGCACGGGCATCGCTCCGCAGACGAACGCGTTGTAGTCGTACGACTGCGCGGCGGGGACCTTCTGGAGCCCCTTGCTCTGGTCGAGCGAGGGGCATCCAGCGCTGAAAAGTGCGAGGGCGACGAGGATCCGGTCAGAGCGCACGGCGCAGCTGTTCCAGGAGCTCGTCGGGCTCGACGAAGTGGTCGATGGTGCGGAGCGGTCTGCCGTCAGGGGCGACGATGGAGAGAGTCGGCAGCGTTGCCGCGTGGTAGCGCCGCTTCGTGTCCACGACCTGCGGATCGTCGTCCTCCGTGCAGTCGACCTTCACGAGCACGAACTGGCCGAGCAGCTCCTTCACGCGAGGATCGGAGAACGTCTTCAACTCCAGCTCTTTGCAGGGCAGACACCAGTCCGCATAGAAATCGATCAGCATCGGCTTGTGGCTCGCGCGCGCCGTCGTGAGGCCGGGCTGCTCGCCGTGGAGCCAGGCGAGCGGGCCGCCCGTCTGTTTTGCGGTCAGCACGAAGCCGAGGAGACCGAACGCCCCCACGCCGACTGCGACGACGCCGAAAGCCTTGCGCACCTTCTCCGCGACAGGCGAGTACTTGAACGACAGGTTGAGGCCGCCCGCGCCGACACCTGTCACGAGCAGCAGCGCATGAACGACGAGCCACGTCGTGCTGCGCGAGCCGTAGTGGGCAAGCCCGGGAATCACGTTGCGCAGGAAGTACAGCGCGGCCACGACCATCACGATGCCGAAGAAGCTCTTCACGACCTCCATCCACTGGCCGGAGCGCGGCAGCGAGACGGCAAAGGCGGCGATGACGAAGAACAGCACGCCCATCCCGAGCGCGTACGTGAACAGCAGCGAGCCGCCGAGGAGCACGGAGCGGGTCGTCGCCACGTACGCGAGGACCGACGCGAGCACGGGGCCGGTGCAGGGCGCCGCGATGATGCCACCGACGAGGCCCATGCCGAACGCACCACCGAAGCCCTTGCCCCCCACGGTGTTGAGACGCTGCTGCCACTCGGCGGGCAGGGACAGATCGAAGGCGCCGAACATCGACGCGGCCATGAGGAGGAAGAAGATCGCGATCGGGACCATGAACGCGGGGCTCGCCATGAATGTGCCGAAGGCGCGGCCGGCGAGCGCGAAGGACACGCCCAGCGTCGTGTACATGACGCAGATGCCGGCGACGTATGCCGTGGCGAGCGCCATCGAGCGCGCGCGCGTGGAGCTCTCGTCGCGCGCGCCGAACAGGCTCACGGTGATCGAGATCATCGGATAGACGCACGGCGTGAGGCTGGTGAGGAAGCCGCCCACGAACACCGTCGCGAACGCCCACAACCAGCCGTGGGCGAGGAGGCTCGACGACTCCACGCTACTTGGCCGCGAGCGCCGAGAGCTGCTGCTCGAGCTTGCGCTCGTCGCCGTCGTCGAATCCGGCATTGACGGCGCGCACCACGCCCTTGCGATCCACGACGAACGAGGACGGCATCGTCCGCGGCTCGTAGGCTGCGACGATGTGCTTGTCGTCGTCACGCACCACGGTGAGGCCCTGCACGTTCTGGTCGTGCAGGAAGCGCTCGGCCTTGCCCGGATCGTCGTCGATGTTGACCGTCACGATCTCGATGCCGCGATCACGCAGCCTGGGCACGAGCTTTCCGAGCAGCGGGATCTCGCGCTTGCAGGGCTCGCACCACGACGCCCAGAAGTCGACCAGGACCACCTTGCCTCTGAGCATCGACAGCTTCACGTGGCCACCGTCGCGGGTCTTCTTGTCGAAGTCGGAGGCGGTCGTTCCCACCCTCACCTCGGCTCGGGCGGCGAAGGAGACGAGGAGAACGGTAGCGAACAGGGTGCGGCGGATCATGCGAGCTCCTCGGGTCAGACGCGAGTGGAAGCGGAGACGATCTTGCTGGTGTCGATCTGCACGTTGCCGGAGCCGTCCACGCACATCGCGTAGTGCTCGAGCGGGCCGTTCGCGGGGGAGGTGGGGTTCTGACCGTTGAGGTCGAACGTGGCGCCGTGGCAGTTGCAGTACCAGGACGACGTCTCGTGCGTGACCCTGCAGCCTGCATGCGTGCACGCAGACGACATCGCATAGAGGCCGTTGCCGTCCCGGCAGACGTATGCTTGTGCGGTCGAGACGTACTTCGGGCTCGACGCCGTCACGGCCGAGGCCGGGCCGCCGCTGATGCCGGTCGCGCACGAGTTGCCCTGCGACTGCGCGAGATCGGGATTGGACGTCTTCGTCGAGAGATCGCCGGGGGGGTGCGATGCGAGGTCATTCGACGACCCACTGTGCGCTGCGTCCACCGGGTCCGTCGTGCCGGCGTCGCCTTCAGGCGCGAGGCCGCCGACCGAGATGGAGCCAGGGTCCCCACCGCAGGCGACGAGCCCCAGCGCCGCCGCCGCGCCTGTGCAGAATGCGCGCCGAGGCAACACGGCGCACGGGCCTTCGACCACGGGGAGGGGGGACAGAATCGACGAGCGGCGTGCCATGCGCGTAAGTAGGAGCAAGCCGCGTTCCAGCGCTGCTCCCGCGGCGATGGCGAGTGTAACCGGGCGGTCCCGCTCGCGAAGCGGGCTGACGCTCGGGGGGAGCTGCGCAAATTTCGGACACTGCGCAACGAAGGGTCGACGAGCTCTGCTACCAGCCGATCACGCCGGGGCCGTAGTAGAGGCCGTAGCTCGGATCCCACGCTCCCCAGGTGTTCCAGTTCCAGCGCGCGTCGTTGTACTCCTGCGCGGCAAACGCTTGCTCGTCCGCGAGCTTCTCCTGCATGCGATCGCGCTTGTACTGGTTGTAGGCCTGCTCGGAGCCGACGTAGAGGCAGCCGCAGACCTTCGGGTCGGCGAAGATGTAGCTGACCTTGCCGTCCTTCTCGCGACGGACGAAGTGCTGTGCAGGCAGGCGCTGCAGCATCTCGACGCGCGCGGGCGTGTCCGCGGGGCGCACGACGAAGCCGGCCGCCGAGAGGTGGTCTTCGCGCTGCGTGATGCGGGCCGTGGCGCAGCCGCCGAGCGCACCGAAGGCGAGGACAGCAGCGACGTGACGACGATCGATGAAGAAGCTCATGGCAGTGGGATGCCGCTCACTCGCAAACTGCGCGTGGTCGACCGACATCGAGCTGCGCAGCGTAAAAAAAAGCGGAGCCCGGAGCACGAGGCTCGGGGCTCCGCAGCCGGATCGTTCGACTAGCGGTCTTTCGACTCGCCGGTCGACGAGACGTGCTTCGCGCCGACGGACTCGAGGACCTTCTTCGCCCTGGTGGTGTAGTTCGCATCCTCGGAGTGCACGGACATGAGGATGTGACCTTCCTTGATCATGCCCTCGTAGCGCTTGGCCTCGACCTCGGGGATCCCGAGACCGACGAGGGCACCGAGGAGGCCGCCCGTCGCGCCGCCGATGCCCATGCCTGCCAGCGAGGCCATGATGGGTCCTGCCGCGATGAAGGGCCCGAGGCCCGGGATCGCAAGCAGGCCAATGCCCGCGAGGAGACCGAGCGTTCCGCCGACCACCGCGCCGGCGCCTGCACCCGCTGCTGCACCCTCGGGCGCCTTCGTGTGCGCCTCGTGTGCGAAGGCGGAGGTGCCCTCTTTGTCCGGAAAGAGGACCGAGATGTCCTCGTTGCGGAAACCGTCCGTGCGGAGTCGCTCGACCGCGGAGTCCACCTGCGCCCGGTTGTCGAACATGCCGAAGACTGCCGTTTTCTTGCTCATGGGTTCACCTCTTGGTGCTGCCGTTCAAAGAGCGATGTCGAGCTGATTCTCGACGGGACCGCCGAGGGTCACCGTGCCGGACTCGGCGATGATTTCCGCGTTGTCCGCGGACGTCGAGAGGGACCTGTCTTTCATGACCGCGCGCCGGATCTCGGTGGTGATCTCGAAGCCGTCTAGCCGTTCTTCGACTGACCGGCCGTGGGCTCCTCGACCTTGCTCTTCGCGGTGTCGTCGGCGCGCGGGGCGTCCTCGCAGAACGCGGGGGCCGCAAAGAGGAGCGATGCAAGGATGCCGGTGTTGATGAGCTCGTTCACTAAAGCACCTGTGCGCGTCCGGTCTAGCAACCCGTGTGCCGCCATCCACCGCGGTCGGATGATCGAGCGCTCAGCGACGGGGAAAAGTGCGAAGTCCGGCAAACGACGGCCCGCCCGACGGGGTGCGACATTGCCCCAGTGAGACACACACGCGCGGGCTCGGTCGAACCGCCGCATGCAGAGAACGGGGGTCTTCAGTCCCCATCCGCGCACGCCGCGGCACCGCAGGCGCCCACAACCAACCGGAACGTGGCGCGTTCTGCGGGCACGAGGCTTGCGACGACCCGCAAAGATGCGCTCAACTCTCCTCGTCACCACGGTCCTCCTCGCCGCCTGCAGCCCCCCGGAAGCGATCGGCGAGCAGGAGGCTGCGATCGTCGGCGGCTCCACCGACACCGGGGACCCGAGCGTCGTGCTCGTCCACGGCAACGACGGCTCGACGAGCACGACCACCTGCACGGGCTCGATCATCGCCCCGCGCGTCGTCCTCACCGCTGCGCACTGCGTGACGAACAAGGCGTACGGCCTGTCGATCGGACTCAACTATCTCTACGACTTCACCGACAGCGCGAGCGCGGGCGCTCTGGTTCCCGTCGAGTCTTCGACCATCGCGCCCGGGTACGACCCCACCGTGATCCCGCACCTCCACGATATCGCCATCATCCGGGTCGGCACGAACCTCGGGAAGGCGCTGCCCTACCACGCGGGCGCGCCGGACGCGACCTGGTACGGCCAGCCGCTCCGCATCGTCGGTTACGGGAGGACCGGCGCGAAGACGGAGGATCAGAACATGCGCCGCGCCGTGATGACGGAGATCTTCGACATCCGGCCGAACGACCTCGCCATCGACAACGGCAAGCAGCCATGCGTCGGCGATTCGGGAGGACCGGCGTTCCTGACGCTCAACGGTGTCTCGACGATCGTCGGCGTGGCCGGCAGCGCTTCCCCGGACTGCATGACGTCCGCGCACTATGGCCGCATCGACACGGACATCACGTTCATCAACGCCGCGGTCGCCGGATCCTCCGGTGGAGGTACCCCGGGAGCGACGAGCGTGGCCGTGCACGCAACCCAGACTTCGGCCGGCTGCAATGCGACCGGGCGCGACACGACGAGTGGCTTGTGGGGCTCGCTCCTCGTGCTGCTCGCGCTGCTGCACATCAGGTCACGCAAGCCGGCCTGAGAGGGTCGGGCCCTCGTCGCGGCGAGCTACCTGTGCGCGTCGATGTAGGCCGCGGGATCCCTGTCGACGGCGGCGACATCCGTGATGTGGTCGGCCTCTGAAACGGCGAACTGCCGGGCGAGCGCGTGGCGGTCCTGCAGGCCCGCATGCAGGCGGCAGTCAGCGAGGCCCTGGCGCTCTTCCCCGGCCATGTGATCGCCATCGGCCGCGTTCGTGGCAGCGACGGCCAGGAACCTCTCCTTCGAGCCGGTGGGATGCGTGGCGACGGCTACCACGGCGGCGCGCGAGAGGCGTCGCCACAGCGAGGTGAGCGCGGCCACGGGTCCCGCCGACTACGATCTCGGCAACTGGCTGACGCTCGGCTTCGGCAAGGTGCTCGTGGACGACGACGGCATCTACGTGCTCGACGCAACGACCGGCATGCTCGACAAGACGATCGGCGTCGACTGGTGGGGCCAGACCGCCGCCGACGAGACGCGCTTCTACGTCGTGACGTCGACGCACGGCGACGGCCCGGGCGCGTTCGTCGGCGCGTGGGATCCGGCCGCCGGGCTGCTGTGGAAGGCCAACCAGCAGGGCGGGTGCGACCCGGCGCTCGGCGACTCGAACGATGCGCTCGCGGTCGATGGCGGCGTCGTGTACTTCGCACCGCGGTACGTGGTGACGCCGAACGGCGGCGGCACCCCGCAGCCTGCCACGGCCATGTTTGCCTCGGGTCTGTACGCCTTCGACGCAGCCACCGGCGCGCCCAAGTGGACCGTTCCGCTCACGCCCCGGAGCTCGATCAGCGTCGATGCCGCCAACGTCTACCTCGTCGAGGACGGCCCCGCGCTCGTCGCGCACAAGCGCAGCGATGGCACCGTCGCGTGGAAGACCGCGCTGACTGCCGATGCGATCAACGTCGGGTCGCAGCCCCCCGTGCTCGCCGGCGGGCGGTTGATCATCGCCGCCGGTGACCAGGTGCTGTCCTTCGACGCGACGACCGGGACTGCGGCCTGGAGCGCGGCCTCATGCGCGCGCCGTTTCCTGCGAACACCGGCACGCTCATCAACTTCCTCTCGTGCCCGTCTGCAAACCAGCCGGTCAGCGCGCCGCTGTCGACGACCCTCGCCGCAGCGACCGCCAGCGACACGCTCGTCGTCACGGGCAGCGACGCGATCCACGTCCTGTCGCTCGCCACCGGCATCGAGCAGGTTCAGGTCGCCATCGCGAACGCGTTCGATCCGATCATCGTCGGCGACCGAGTGTAGGCCATATAAACTGCGTCTTCCGCGGAAGGGATAGGAGTCGAGCGCCCGACGAGCCGTCCACCTCGGCGCCCAGGCGACCGGTGGGTCGCTCCTGTTCGTGCGATCCGTTACATCTCGGTGGCCATGGCGCGCAGGTCCCCCGTCGCGGCATGTGAGCGCGCGTCTGAAACGGTCAGCTCGGGTAGACAGGGTCGACGTCGTCGTGACGGTCGGGCTCGTCGAGGGAGAGCTGCGCCTGAGGAGCCCGCC
>JAYTLP010000557.1:0-3830 GCA_043729375.1 Myxococcales bacterium | reverse complement strand
GATGACGCCGTAGATGGCCTGGAAGCCCAGCGACGACATCCCCACGTGGTACGGGCTCGGGTAGAGCAGCGCGACACGCTCGGCAGCACCGGAGCGCAGCGTGCCCACCTCGTCGGCGAGCCGGGACTCGATCTCGGCCCGGTGGTCGTAGCGCTTGCCCTTCGTCTTGGTCATTTGTCTCGGGGTTCCGGCGGAGTCATTTGTCTCGGGGTTCCGGCGGACCTGCACCCCGAACCCCCGCTCGCTCCGGTCGGCACAGCCTTCCTCGCTCGCAGCGAGCTTGCGCCGTGCGTAAGGGTCCTAGCACACCCGCTCGCGCCGTGCTCAGGCCGCGCTGACGAAGCGCTCGAGGAAGTGCCGCAGCACCTGCTCGCCGTGGGGCGTGTCCGTGGTGCCGTTCACGATGCCGCCGAGCTGGGTGCGGCAGCGGCCGCGGCACTCGAGATCATTCTCGAGGATGGGACGTCGGTGCTCGATGATGCGGCGCACGACCTTGCCGTCCATCTCCGGGTGGAACTGCACGCCGCGCACGTGCTCGCCGACGGCGATGGCCTGCGTCTCGGTGTGCGCGCTGCCGGCCAGGCGCCGGAGCCCGCCGCACAGCTCCCAGACCTCGTCGCGGTGCGACTGGTTCACGCGCACGCGCCGCGGCAGGCCGGCGAAGAGCGGGTCGCTCGCGCCCTCCTCGGTGAGCTCGATGTCGCTGGTGCCGACCTCCCAGCCGTTCGGGTTCATCCGCACGCGTGCGCCGAACGCGTGCGCGACGAGCTGGTGGCCGAAGCACACGCCGAGCACGGGCACGCCGTGGCAGGCCGCGCGACGCACGGTGTCCGCCGCCTCGTGCATCCAGGGCTCGGGGTCGACGAGTGAGCGAGGCGAGCCCGAGATGAGGAAACCGTCGAGGCCGGCGACGTCCGCGTACGGGCGCTGCACGGCGTCGTGCACGTCGAGGCTCACGTGCTCCCCGAGGACGCGCGAGAACCACTCCTCGTAGTCGCCGATGTCGCACCGCAGGGTGGTGTCGGTCTGACCGGTCTTGAAGAGAAGCAACCTGCGCACGATGAGCAGACCTTAGCCCGCGGGACCGCGCGCGCCAATTCCGCGTTCAGCTCTGCTGCCACTCCGGTGTGCGGTGGAGCATGGCGGCCAGCTCCGTGGCGCTGTCCGGACGCTCGCCCGGGCTCTTGGCCAGCGTGCAGGCGAGGACGTGATCGAGCTCCTCGGACAGCGCGGGGCACAGCTCGCGCAGCGACGGTGGGTGCTCGCTGAGGTGCGCCTCGATGAGCGCGATCGGATCGCCGCCGATGAACGGCCGACGCCCGCACAAAAGCTCGAACAGGATGAGCCCGAGCGAGTAGAGATCCGCGCGCCCATCGAGCGTGGCGCCTGCGACCACCTCGGGCGAGACGTACGCGGGCGTGCCGAAGGGCTCGTCGGCCTCGAGCCGCGCGGCGTCGATCCGCACCGCGAGCCCGTAGTCCATGAGCATCGCGCACGAGCGCGAGCCGTCACGGCCCCGGTCGAACACGAACACGTTCTGCGGCTTCACGTCGCGGTGGACCCAGCCGATCTCGTGCAGGCGCTGGAGCGCCGAGAGCAGATCCTCCGCCCACGCGAGCGCGAGCTTCGCGCCGATGCGGGGATGGTCCGCATGCTGCCGCTCCGCGAGCGTGATGCCGTCGTAGAGCGGGCTCACGTGGAACGGCCGGCTGCGGCCTTCGCCGACGGACTGGCGCCCGCCGCCGAGGATGCGTGCGCAGTGCGCGTGCTCCGCCTGCTCGTGGATTGCCGCGGACAGCTCGCGCTCGCGGGCGATCCGCGCCTCGGCGATCGGGTGGCCGACCCACATCGGCAGCACGGTCTTGATGGCGTAGCGCGACCGGTCTGCCTCCGCTGCACCGACGGAGGTGAGTACGCCGCGGCCGATCTCGGCCTGGAGCAGGTAGCGGCGTCCGCCGTCGTCCACGAACATGGGCGGCCCCGAGTCGAGGACGCCTCTTGCGCCTCCAGCCCAGCTGGCTTGCATCGCAGGAGCGTAGCACGCGACGCGACCGCGGCCAGCGTCCGGGTCAGTCCTCCTCCGCGGGAGCGACGGACGCGAGTGGGGCGCCGAGCCAGCGCTCGAACGCTGCGCCTTCTGCAGCAGTGGCATCCTCTGCGGGCACGATCGCGAACGTGGACGCAGGCTTCTCACCGAGCGTGAGCTGCAGCGTGCGGAGCTGGTCGCGGCGGAACACGGTGAGCTCGATGGCGTCGCCGACGCCGCGCTCGCGCAGGCGGCTGCGCAGCGTCCCGAACTCGACGCGAAAGCCGTCGATCGCAACGAGCTCATCGCCCGCGTAGAGGCCGGCCGCCTCGCCGGGTCCGCCCGAGACCGTGGTCGACACGACGGCGGAGTCGCCCGAGTCGCGCGTGGTGACGCCCAGCCACGGTGCCGGATCGTCGCCCCGCGAGCGCGTCACGACGAGGCCGAACGGGCGCAGAGCCTTCTCGGGGTCGAGCTCCTCGCGGCCGCGGATGTAGCGCGCGAACAGGTCGTCGAGCGAGCAGCCGGCCGCCTCCTCGAAGAGTCCCTGCACCTCGTCGTCCGCGAAGCCCACGTCGCGCGCGCCGTGCCGACGCCACAGGAGGCGCATCACGTCGTCGAGCGAGCGCTGCCCTTCCGAGCGGGTGCGGATCGCGAGGTCGAAGAGCAGCGCGACGATGCCTCCCTTGAGGTAGTACGAGATGCTCGAGTTCGCCGAGTTATCGTCGGGGCGATAGAACTTGATCCACGCGTCGAAGCTGGCCTCTTCGAGGCTCTGGTGCAGCCGCCCGGGCGACTCGGTGATCTTGCCGAGCTCGTCGGCGATGGTCTGCAGGTAGGCGCGCGGCTTCTTGAGGCCCGCGCGCACGAGCAGCAGGCGATCGTAGTAGCTCGTGATGCCCTCCATCACCCACAAGGAGCGCGTGTACGCCTCCCGCTGGTAGTCGAACGGCCCGAGGACCGTGGGATGGATGCGCTTAACGTTCCACAGGTGGAAGTACTCGTGGGCGACGAGCTCGAGAAACTCCTCGTACTTCTTGCGCGGCGAGAAAGCGAACGGCGACGTGAGCAGCGTCGTGGACTTGCGGTGCTCGAGGCCGCCGTAGCCGCCTGGCGCGCTCAGCAGGAGGAAGGTGTAATCCTCGTACGGTACCGTGCCGTCGAACAGTCCGGCTGCTGCGGCCACGATCTTCGGGATGTCGGTGGTGAGCTTGTCGCGCGCCATCGGCACGTGGCCCCAGATGGCGAGACGGTGCGGCTTGCCGACCGCCTGGAACGACAGCACCTCGTGTGTGCCCGCCTCGAACGGCGAGTCGACCAGCTCGTCGTAGGTCTGTGCCTCGAACACCGACGGTGAGACCTCGGGCAGCCCGACCGTGACGTGCCAGTCCGCCGGCAACACGACGCGGACGCGGTGCGCCGTTGCCACCTGCGCCGGGTCGTAGAGGAACATCGCCGCGCCGTTCCAGAAGCCGTGGGAGTCGTCGAGATGCGCGGCGCGGACGGTCAGATCGTGCGCGTAGACGCGGTAGCGGACAACGAGCGTGCGCGCGCCGCCATGCTCCACGGTCCACGTGGCCTTGTCCGTCTTCCGGATGGGCAAGTTTTTGCCCCCCTCGTCGGTGCAGACGACGTCCTGCAGGTGTCGCGCGAACTCGCGTACGAGGTACGAGCCGGGCGTCCACACGGGCAGGGAGAGCGCGACGCTCGTCGCCTCCGTCGTGCGCGCGAGCTTGCATTCGACGCGATACAGGTGGGCGTTGCGGTCGGCGAGATCGACGACGTAATCGACGGACATGCGGTC
>JAYTLP010000556.1:0-9318 GCA_043729375.1 Myxococcales bacterium | reverse complement strand
CGTGTCGATGCGCTTGTAGCCGTCCCCGCCCGAGAGGTTGAGGGCGACGACCGTGGCGATGACCAGTAGGAGGATCCACACGAAGGGTGTGCGGACGATGCGCTTGAAGTCCATGTAGTCCGGGGTCTGGCCCCGACCTTCCGCTCGATGCTGCTGGGTCTAAGCATTCTCGCAGGTGAACGACGCGCGGTCACCCCGTGTTCCGCAGCGGGCCGCTGGGGCCCTCAGGTGTAGACGGACGGTGCCAGCGTGCCGACGCACCGCAGGTTGCGAAAGCGCTCGTCGTAGTCGAGCCCGTAGCCCACGACGAACAGGTCATCGATCGTGAAGCCGAGGTAGTCGATCTTCGTGGCGACCTTCTGGCGCGCCGGCTTGTGCAACAGCGAGCACAGCTTGATCGACGCGGGGCCGCGCGTGCCGAGGTTTTTCTGGATGTACGCCATCGTGAGACCCGTATCGACGATGTCCTCGACGAGGAGCACGTGCTTGCCGTCGATGGGCTTCTTCAGGTCGAACGTGATCTCGACGACGCCGGAGGAGCTCGTCTCGTCGCCGTAGCTGTGCACGCCGAGGAACTCCACTTGCACCTGGTTCGAGTCGATGGCGCGCGCGAGGTCGGCGAGGAAGATGAAGCTGCCCTTCAACACGCCGACGAGCACGACCTCCTTGCCCGCGTAGTCGGTGTTGATCTGCCTGCCGAGCTCCTGGATGCGCGCGGCGATCTGCTCGGCCGAGATGAGCTCGTTGACCATGGTGGGGCCTGCGTTCGTCTCAGACATAGGCGTTGTTCATGACCTCTCCGAGCCCACCTGCGCCCGGGACGATGTAGTGGTTTTCGGTGAGGCCGCGCTCTTCGTCCCAGCGCTCGCCGGGGATGGTGCCGAGCACGTCGAGCGGCGACAGCCCGCGATCGAGCCGCATCGCGTAGACGATCACGCCGGGGTGCTTTGTCGTGACGTGCCGCACGTATTCAGGGGTGACGATGAGGTGCAGCGCGATCGTCTTGAAAGGTTTGCCGTACAGCGCCTGCGGGTACTGCTCCACGACCTTGGAAATGGTGGAGCCCGTGGCTCCCATCGGATCGGGGATGAGCAACATCGCGCCATCGATGGGGCCGCCGATCTTCGACGCGTACAGCCCCGCGCCCGTGACACTGCCCTTGTCGTCGATGGTGCGGGCCAGCGCGAGGTGGTCCTGGCGCACACCGGCGGGCTCGAGCACCTGGTTGAGGAAGTCGAACGTGGCCTGGGACGGCAGCAGGCCACCGCGCGCGACCGAGACCACGACGGCCGGCGTGGTCGAGGCGATCGCATCGCCGCGCCACACGCCGCGCGGCGTCACGTCGATCATGCGCGTGGGCTGCGCGATGGGGTGCCGCGGAAATTCGGCCGCGATCACCTCGCGCATCAGCGTGGACTGCAGCTCGATGACGAGCCGGTTCACCTCGGGCTGCACGGTCGCCTTCGCCGACAGCCGCGCGAGCATGGTCAGCGACAGTGGATCGGCGAGGATGTGGACGTTCGGGCCGTAGCGATGCGTGATCTCGCACGGCTTGTACACGACCTCTCGGTACTGTGCGTCCATCGGTGTCTCGCCATCGCTCATCGCGCCCGACATTAGTCGGCGAACATCGCCGGATCAAGCGTCGCGTCGACCTCTGCCTCGTCGACCTCGACGGTGACGTGATATTTCGGCGTCTCGATCTCCGCGTGACGCCACGTGGCCGGCGTGCCTGCGAAGCGCGTCAGCTGCACCGTGCGTCCCGGCTCCTTCACCTCGACGACGTCCCCTTGCCGCGTGACCGCGCGGCCGTCCGGGGCAGGCGACAAGAGGTATGCGCACGCGAGATCGGCGGCGAGCGAGTGGATGACATCGTCGAGCGCCTTACCCGAGGCGCCCTGATCGGGCCGACGGATCGCCGAGACGACCTTCGGCTGCCCATCGCGCACGAGCAGATCGAAGAGCGTGAGGCCCGCGGGACCGAGCGCGCGCAGCCGGAAGCTCCCGGGCCGCTGCACGGCCACGAGTCCCCGCAGTGTGCGCGTGTCCGTGCCGTGCTCGAGCCTCACCCGCACCGTCACGCGGTGCTGCGCGGAGAGCGTCGTCCATGCCGGGTGTTCGACGAGCGCCGTCGTCCCCGGCACGTAGGCGACATGGGCGCACGCTGCGAGCAGCGCGAATGCGAAGGCGGAGGCTTTCATCGCCTCCGTCGCAGGTCACGCCCCCACAGCGGGTAGCCGAGCACGAGGCGCATGACCCGGAGCGTGTCCTTGAGGGCATGGAAGTGTGTCGTTCGCGACGCCCCGTAGATGGTGCGCACCGGCACCTCGACGAGCGAGAGCCCGAGCTTCGCGGCCGATAGGAGCAGCTCGGCCTCGGTGTCGAAGCGGCGCGTCCGCATGCGCGGCAGGTCGAGCAGCGCGCGCGGGTAGACGCGGAAACCCGATTGCGTATCGGCATAGCGCTGCCCCGCGAACTGCGCGATCCAGTACGTCGAGATGCGGTTGCCGATGCGGCTGCGACGAGGCATCGACTCTGGCGAGAAGCTGCGGACCCCGATGACGAGCGCATCAGGGTCTGCCCGGTGCGCGTCGACGAGCGCGGGGATCTCGCCCGGGTCGTGCTGCGCGTCCGCGTCGAGCGTCAGCACGGCGTCTGCCCCCTGACGCCGTGCCCAGAGAAAGCCGGTACGCAGCGCGGCGCCCTTGCCCTGGTTGGCCGGGTGTCGCAGCACCGTGGCACCTGCCGCCTCCGCGCGCGCGCCGGAGCCATCCGTCGAGCCGTCGTCGACGACGATGACGGGGTGGCCGCTGGCCCGGGCACCTGCGACGACGTCACCGACGGTGTCTGCAGCGTCGAAGCAGGGGATGACGATGGAGACGCTCATGCGGACTCGATGGAGAAGGTCAGCTCACCGGACACGACGAGGCGCTCCCCGACGTGCGCGTGGGCCATCACGCGGTGGAGCCTGCCGAGCATCGCGGTGCGCTCGGTACGGAGCGACAGCGTGTCGCCCACGTGGGCGGACGACTCGAAGCGCACGTCGCGCAGGGCGACAAGGAAGCCGCGATGGGAGCCCAGCATCGCGTCGTTCATGAGCGCGGCTGTCTGCGCGAGCGCCTCGATGACGAGCGGGCCGGGGAGCTCGCCGGCCATGAGCGGGTCGTCGGCCGTGACCTGCCGGATCGCCGTGGCGGTACTGCTCGTGCGAGACGAAAGGCGGTCCACGAGCAGAAAAGGTGCCCGGTGGGGCAGATCGAGGAGGTCGCGGAGGCCGCTCATGCGTGCAACATTCATAGAGGCATCCGCGTCGGGGTGCCAGCCCCATGCTCCCCGGAGGTTCCGTTGCGTCGTTCGCTCGTAGGCCTCGCCTTGCTCTCACTCTCCGCATGTGCGCATCGCGCCGTCGCGCCGTCGACCACGATGCAGATGGATCCCATCACGCTCGTCGCGGGCAGAGACGGCAAGGTCACCATCAGCGATCCGGCGGAGCCGTTCGCTGCTGCAGCCGCGGCGTACCAGGCCGATCGCTACGCGGACGCGCTCGCGCTGTTCGATCGCGTCGCGACGGAGAACCCGGCCACCCAGCACGGTCGCTCGTCGCTGTACAACGCGGGCCTCTGCCTCGAGCAGCTCGGCCGCAAGCAGGAGGCCACGCAGCGGTACCGCAAGCTGGCCGACGAAAACCCCGACGCGCCGGAGGCGCTCGATGCGCTGTATCGGCTCGGCTCCACGCTCGTGGCGCTGAAGGACTGGCCGGCGTCGGAGGAGGTTCACCAGCGGATCTTGAAGCGCAAGGACCTCACGCTTTCTGATCGAGTCGAAGCCTACGCACGACTCGGCGAGGCGCAGTTCCAGCAGCGACGGCTCGAGGGTGCCGAGCGCACGCTCCACCTGCTTCGTGAGCTCTACCGGGCGCACGAGCAGGACGAGCGGCTCGATACCGACTACTTCCTCGCGATGGGGCAGTTCTTCCTGGCGGAGGTGAGCCACGAAGAGTTCCGCCTGCTGCCGATCCGCTTGCCGCAGAAGCAGCTCGAGGTCGATCTCGAGGCCAAGGCGCGCATGGTGCTGCTCGCGCAGCAGCGCTACATCGACACCATCCGCGTGAAGCACGTCGAGTGGGCCACGGCCGCGGGCTTCCGCATCGGCAGCCTCTACCGGGAGCTGTACGACGACATCGTCGGTGCGCCCATCCCTCCCTCGCTCAACAACGAGGAGAAGCCCATCTACGTCGACACCGTCCGCAAGAAGCTGCGCACGCTGCTGGTGAAGGCCGTCGCGTTCCACGAGAACAACGTCCTCATGGCCGAGCGCAACGGTGAGAAGAACGACTGGGTCGGCAAGTCCACGGCGCAGCTAGAAGAGCTGCGCCGGCTCCTCGACCCCTCGTTTGCGAGGGACGGCAAGCCCGTCGACCTCCCGCCGGAACCGCCGCGCCCGGTCGCACCGCCGCGCGAGCCGAATCGCGCCACGCTCTAGCGATCGACGCCGCGGGATGCGGAGCGGGGCATGTGCGAGGTCCCGGCGTCGACGACGCGAAGCCCTTGCGTGACGTCGACGGGTACACGAACGACGAGCCCGCGCGCGGCGTCGCGCGGGCTGTATGAGCGGGCGCCAGTCGTCGGCGAGGGCGCGGGCCACCTCGGACGGGCAGATCGAGCCCACCCTGCCGTCGAGCAGCGCGAGAATCGCGGCTTCCAGCAGCGCGGGCTCGGTGGAGTCCATGCCTGGTCGAGATGAGCGACCGTGTACCCTTCGGCGCATGAAGTTCGAAGCCGCGTTTTCTCGACGCCTCGGTCTCAGGTACCCCTTCGTTGCAGCACCGATGTTCTTCGTCTCGAAAAAGGAGATGACCGTCGCCTGTGCCGAGGCCGGGATCCTCGGGAGCATGCCGTCGCTGAACGCGCGCACGACCGACCAGTTCTCCGCCGACCTGGCATGGATCCGCGCACGCACCGACAAGCCGTTCGGGATCGACCTCGCGAGCGGCCTCACGCCGAACGAGCTGCTCGAGGCCGACTTCGCGACGTGCGTCTAGCACGAGGTCCCCGTGCTCATCACGAGCTACGGCAACCCGACCGAGCTTGCCGCGCGCGCGGACGAACGCGGCATCACCGTCTTCCACGACGTCATTTCGCCGGCCCACGCAGAAAAGGCGCAGGCCGCAGGTGTCGATGCGGTCATCGCCGTCGCTGCCGGAGCGCGCGGTACCGCGGGCCGCATCTCGCCGTTCGTGCCGTACCCGTGGCTCGCCGCCGAGCTGTCGGTGCCGATCATCGCGGCCGGCTGCATCACCACTGCACAGCAGCTCGTCGCGAGCCTCTCGCTCGGCACACAGCTCTGCTACATCGGCACGCGTTTCATCGCTTCCACCGAGTGCGGCGCAGCCGACGCATACAAGCAGAAGGTCGTGACCGCCGGTCCCGAGGACATCGTCTACACGGATGCGGTCTCCGGCATCCACGCCAATTTTCTCGAGGACGCGGTGCCCGAGGGCTTCTCCGCCGACCGCTGCCCGAAGGGTGCAAAACGCTGGCGCGACATCTGCGGCGCCGGCCAAGGCGTCGGGCTCATCGCGGACGTGCAGCCCATCGCGCAGATCGTCGAGGCACTCGTGCGCGAGGCCCACGACACGTACGCCAGGCTCGGCTGACGTTACGGTCTGCGCGGGAACAGCAGGCCGAGGCTGCGCGGCATGTCGTCTGCCCACGCGCCCTCGTCGTGGCCGGCGTCGGGCTGTGTCCAGTGGAAGAGGTTCTTGCCGAAGCGCAGACCGCGCGAGGCCAGTAGATCGCGCATGGCCTCTGCATCGGCGCGCCCGTCGCTGTCACCGCCGTTGTAGAGCACGACGCGGTTGCGCGAGAGGTTCTGCGCCTGCGCGATCTCGCCGAACATCTGCGCGAGGTAGTAGTTCGGGAAGAGGTCCTGGCGCGTTGCGAGCGTGTGCGCGCCGAACAGCCCGCCGAGCGAGGAGCCGCCGAGCGCCCGGCGACCCGCGCCGTGCTCCGTCTTGTACGTGGCCTCGACGTGCGGGACGAGCTCGTCGGAGAGATGGCGCAGCAGTGCGTCCGCCCGACCGCCGCCGTGCTTCGGATCGGCCACGGGCGTGTACTCGTTCATCCGGTCGCGCGCGTGGATACCGACGATGATCATCGGCTCGCCGTCGTGACCGCGGGCCACGGTCTCGAGCGCCTCGGCGGCACGCCAGCCACCGGGGTGATGCTCGTGCTGGAGCAGGTTCTGACCATCGAGCATGTAGAGCGTGGGGTAGCGACGCGAGGACTTCGGGTCGTAGCCCGGCGGCAGGATCAGCGTGAGGCGGTGCTCGCCGTGCACCTTCGACGCATGCGTCGACTCCTCCACGCTGGCGCGCTCGTGCGACGCGGTGGCGGCGGGCCGAGCGACGGGTGCGGCGATGCCGATCTAGCCGAGCAGTAGCGATCCGCAGAAGAAGGTGAGAAACATCGCCGAGCGCTCGCGCGTGCAAGAAGTAGCGTCCGTGCCACGACCGCGACGAGCGATCTTCGAAGGTTGCGAGGGCGTAGCGGGGCCCGCCGTGTCGAGGGCTGGGGTCGGTGGTCCTGTCGCTCCCTTGCTGGTCACGCTATCGTGGTGCGGCGATGAGCCCGAAGCGACGATGACGCGCGGTCGAGCAGGGGGAGACCCTCCCGTGCCACCTCGTCGGGCGGAGCCTGCGCCCACCGCGCGTTGCTCGCGCGACTCTTCGAAGGCGCTTCAGCTCTGTTTCGTCATCGGTGTCCTTGCCTGCATCGCGGCCTATGCACCGACGGGAGACCCCGACCTGTGGTGGCACCTCGCCGCCGCGCGTCACGCGCTCGCCGATCCGGCGCATGCGAACGTCGACGCGTTCTCCTATTCGTACGCCGGCGCGGTGCTGCAGCACCGCGACGCGCTCGCCGAGCAGGTGCTGTATCGGGGCTTCGTCGCGCTCGGCTTTGCTTGGTTCGTGCTGCTCAAGGCAATCGCGGCTGCGCTGCAGGGTGCCGCGCTGTGGCTCGCGCAGCCGAGGCGGAGGCGCAGCGTGCTCGCGACGCTCGTCGGCACGATCGTGGTGCTCGCGACGATCCGCCTCGTCGAGCGACCCAACCTGTTCACCGTCGCCATCTTCCCGATCTTCGTCGCACTGCTCGAGCGAGCGCGACGAGCGCTCCACGAGCGCGGAGTCGCACAGAGGCTCGCTACCGTCGTCGCATGCGCGTGGACGTGGATGGCGCTGCATCGCGGCGGGCTGCTCTCGATCCCGCTCGTCGGGCTGCTCGCGGGCTACACGAGCGTCGCGTGGCTCCTGTCACCCTCCGTGGCGACCCGCTTCCTCGGGCCGAGGCCGACGCGTGCGGCGCTGGTGCTCGCGTGGCTGGCGGCGGCGCTCGTGCTCGCGTTCACGCTCTTGTCGCCGGGCGGCCTCGCGGCGCTGGTGTCGGGCGTCGCCGAGGTGGAGCGGACTTCACTGCGCAGCTCGATCTCGGAGTGGACGCGCATGACGCCGGCGGAGCTGGTGCAGCACTTTCCCGTCGCGATGGCGCTGGCGCTCCTCGCCGGGGTAACGATCTTGCGGAGCCTCGCCGGGCGCGGTGCGCTCGGGCTGTGGCACCTCGGACTGCTCGTGCTGTTCGTCGTCGTCACGCTCGACAGTGTGCGCTGGGTGCCGTACCTCGCGGTCCTCTCGGTGCAGCTGGTCGCGCTCGAGGGCTGCATCTACGTGCATGCCTGGGAGCAGGCGCCGGCGCGGCGGCTCGTGCCGTCGCTCGTTGCTGCGGCCGGTGTTGCGTGTGTGGCGGCGACGCACGGCGGACCCTTCGCGGTGGGCGAGGACATCGGCCGTGTGCCCCGGGCGGCCGCGCAGCTCGTCGACCAGGAGCAGCTCGGCGACAGGGTGGCCGACGCGCTCGAGCTGGGCGGCTACCTCGTGTGGCACGCCGGGCCGCACGTTCACGTGCTCATCGATGGTCGCAACGAGACGCTCTATCCGCCGAGCTTCGTCGCGCGCGCCTTGAAGGCCGAGCACGATCGCGTGACGTTCGACGCGATGCGCGCGGAGGACCACGCCACCGTCGTCGTCGCCGTGAACACGGCGGGACGCATCACGACACCGTTCCTGCGCGATGATCCGGCCTGGGCGCTCGTCTCGTGGAGCGACCCCGCCACGGTCTGGGTCCGTCGCGACGCCCACCCCGCACTCGCCGACCGCCTTGCCTATCGCCTGCTCGACCCGCGCTCGCTCGACGGCTCCGTCGCGCGGGCGCTCGCATCGCCAGATACGGACCGCGCGCTCCTCGCCCACGAGCTCGAGCGCGTGGTCACCGAGAATCCGGACGTCGTGCGGCCGCTCGTGGCCCTCGCCGTCTATCATCACCTGACGCACGACCTCGCCCGACGCGACGCCGTGATGGGCCGACTCGACTCGCTGGCCCCCGACCACCCCGCCCTCCGGGTGCTCCACGCGCGCTTCCGCTGAGGGCCCTGGGTCCCGCCGAAACGTGCAGACGGCCGTCTGTGTAAATTTCCGCCCACAGAGGCTTCCGCTCCCGTTGGGTGCCTGATATTCTTTGGGCTCCCATGGGACCTGCCGCCGCGTCCATCAGCGCAGCTCTGTGCTTCTTCGGTGGCGCCACCAACGCGATCGCCGGGGGCGGTACGCTCATCGTTTTTCCCGGGCTGATCGCCCTGGGGCTCTCCGCCGTTCCGGCCAACGTGACGAACACGGTCGCGATGACGGCAGGGTATCTGGGCGGAGCGCGCGCCCAACGCGCAGCGCTGGCCGCCTATCGGGGGCGGCTTCGGTCGCTCGTGCTGACCGCGACGGCGGGCGGAGTGGTCGGGGCCGGGCTCCTGCTCGAGACGAACGACCAGAGCTTTTACCGTGCGGTGCCGTACCTCGTCCTCTTCGCCTGCGCCCTGCTCGCGGCACAGAATTTCATCAAGCGACGGCTGGTGACCGGCTCGGCCGGGCTCGGCCCCTGGATGCTGCCCTGCGTCTTTGCCGCGTCCGTCTATGGCGGCTACTTCGGCGCCGGGCTCGGGATCCTGCTGCTGGCGATCCTGGGCGTGGGCCTCGAGGGTGACCTTGCTGCCATCAATGCGGTCAAGCAGGTCCTGTCGCTCGTCGTCAACTTCGTTGCTGCGATTGCGTTCTGCCTGTCCGGCAAGGTCGTCTGGGCGCTCGTTCCACTCATGGCAGTCGGCGGCTACCTGGGCGGACATTTCGGCGGCAAGCTCGTCGGCCGTCTCGACGCGGCGAAGCTGCGCGCCGTCGTCTGCTGCGCAGGGGTCGTCGTTGCCGTGACGATGTGGCTT
>JAYTLP010000555.1:0-2247 GCA_043729375.1 Myxococcales bacterium | reverse complement strand
TCGACCGTCGGGCCACCTCGCTCGACGAGCAGATCGGGCTGCGCCAGCGGATGCTCAAGCGTCGCGTGCGGGCGCTCTACAGGCTCACGCAGGGCGGTGGGCTGCGCCTCGTGCTCGAGGCGAAGGACGTCGAGGAGGTCGGCGCTCGCATCGACGCAGCCCACCGGGTGATCGGCCGCGACCTGCGCGAGCTCGGCACGCTCGGCGAAGAGCTGCGCGAGCTGGCGCACGACAAGGCGCTGCGCGCGGACAAGGCAGCGGCGCTCGCCGTGGAGCTGCCGCGCGGTCCGAAGGTCGGCCTCGAGCGTCGTCGCGGCTCCATCTCGCGCCCCGTCTCGGGACTGGTCGTCGGCGCGCTCGGCAGGACGAAGGTCGTGGGAGCGAGCCCGGGCGCACCGTACCTGGAGATTCCGCGACGCACCGTCGAGCTCGCCACCAGCCCCGGCGAGTCTGTGCGGGCCTGCGCCCCTGGCACGGTCATCTTTGTAGGCAGCGTCGACGGGCTCGGTCAGGCGGTCGTCCTCGATCACGGCGATCACTACGTCTCGTTCACTGCCCGCCTGCGCTCCACCCGGGTCTCGCTCGGCGAGAGGGTCAAGGAAGGCGAGTCGGTAGGCCTGGCGGCCTCCACTACCATCGCCTTCGAGCTCAGCGAATCGCGCACGGCGCTCGACCCGGCCGTGTGGTTGCGTCCGCCGCGCGTCGTCGTCCCCGGCGAGGGCACGCCCATTCCCGACGGTCCGGCGCACGCGTCCGCCGAGCTGTCGCGACCTCCTTCGCTCTGATGTCCACGCGAGTCGTCTCTCACGTCGATGTGCCGCTTCCGCCCGACGAGGTGTGGGCCCGCTTCCTCCGGCTGGAGGATTGGCCGCGCTGGTTCCCTGCCCTGACCGCCGTCGAGTGCGACCGGCCCGCGTTGACGCTGGGCGCGCAGCTCGTCTTGCATCTCCAGATGGCAGGCCGCGGCGCGAAGATTGCGTGCATCGTGAAGCAGCTCGAGGAGCGCCGCGTGCGCTGGGTCGGGCGCGCATTCGGCGTGACCGGCGATCACTCGTTCTTCGTGACGAGCCAGGGCACCGGCACGCGCCTGACGAGCGACGAGACCTTCAGCGGTCTCCCGCTCCTCCTCGTGCCGAAGCGCTACCTCGACCTGCTGAAGGTCGAGGCAGACGCAGGCATGCAGCGCTTCGGGGCGCTGTAAGCGCCCCGGAGCGGGCCCTACATCACGGTCGTACGCGCGAGCTTTTCGCGGAGCACGAACTCTTGGTCGACGCGCGCGTCGATGCAGTAGACCTTGCCCGAGTCGCGCGCGCGCCGGAGTGCCGCGTCGAGCTCCGGACCACTATCGACGTGCTCGCCGGCACCGCCGAAGGCCTCGACCACCTTGTCGTAGCGGATGGGCGCGAGGCGAGCGCCGATGGCGCGCTCGCGGCCGAACGACTGGATCTGCGGGATGAGGATCTGTCCCCATGCAGCGTCGTTGCCGACGACGACCGTCATCGGACAGTCGAAGCGCACGCAGGTCTCGAGGTCGAAGCCGTTGAGGCCGAATGCACCGTCGCCGAGGAGCAGGACGATGTGCGCATCGGGGCGCGCTCGCTTCGCGGCGAGCGCGAACGGCGGACCGACGCCGAGGGTCCCGAACGCGCCAGGGTCGAGCCAGTTGCCGATGGCGAGCGGCGAGATGACCTTGGCCGCGAGCGTGACGACATAGCCACCATCGCCGACGATGATGGTGTTCTCGTCGAGCGTGTTCTGGATGGCGCGGCCGATGCGAAACTGGTTCATCGGGGCGCCGTCGTCGCGCTCCCACGCGAGCTGACGCTCGCGCTTCTCGTTCTCCTTGGCGCGGAGCTCCTTGCGCCAGTCGGACCAGCGAGCGGCGCCGCGCTTCTCGAGCGCTGCGGCGAGAGCGGCGAGCGCGCTCTTGCTGTCCGCGTGGATCATCACGTCGCTGCGGCGATTCTTGCCGAACTGCTTCGCATCGCGATCGATCTGGCCGATCTGCGCCGTGGCATTGATGCCCTCGCCGTAGCCCATGCGAAAGTCGAGCGGCGCACCGACCAGCACGAGGGCATCGGTGGTGCGGAATGCATGCTCGCGCGACAGAGCATAGAGGCCGTCGTGCGTGGGCGGCAGCACGCCGCGGCCCATGCCGTTCACGAAGAGCGGCAGGCCGAGCGCGACCAGCTTGCGAACCTCGTCGGCGGCGCCGTCCCACCAGATGGAGGAGCCGCAGAACAGGAC
>JAYTLP010000554.1:0-5377 GCA_043729375.1 Myxococcales bacterium | reverse complement strand
AGGTCGAACGTGTCGACGATGGCCTTCGCTGTGACGTAGAGAGAGGGCTTGGGCCACCGGTTTGCCAGCACGGGCGCGTCGCACGCCAGCGGCCGCCGTAGGCGCTGTCCGTAGGCGCCCTGCATGAACAGCCCGACCGCGACCGCGAGCACGACGACGAAGTCCTCGTCCATGGGCCAGCCGCGCTCCTTGCACGTGGAGGCTACGATCTTGTCGAGCCCCAGGCGGAAGGCGACGCCCACGCGCGCGCGGCGGTGCTGGTCTTTGAGCTGCTCGGCGTCCGCGACGAGATTGAGCAGGCGCTTGGCCTCCTCCATCTCACCGGGCGTCATTTCTTTGACGGGTGCGCTCATGGCACGAACCCCAGCGCGCCCGGCGTGAGCTCCAGCATCTGGAGGTACATGAGGCCGTACTTCGTCGTCCCGAGCAGGCTCTTGCTCATCATGGTCGTGGCGTACGACCGCGACATCGGTCCGAGGGACTCGCTCGCAAGCATCCCCGGCGAGACGCCCGGCTGGCTGAACACGGCGGCGAAGTGCGCAGCCAGCGCGATGCGCGCGTCGTTGGCGGTGTTCGCGTCGCCCCAGGCATCGTCATCGATCTGCGCGTCCACGAAGCGCAGCGCGAGCCCCTGGAGGCCAGCGGGCACAGTGGAGAGCGATGGGACTACGGCGATGACATCCGCCCAGGCGATCGACACGGGCTACGCCTTGCCGGCGTGTGCAGCGGGTCCGCCGTACTGGCCGCCCGCGAGGAAGTCCATCTGCTCCTGAATCGACCGCCGCACGTCGCCGCGGATCTCCTCGCGCTGCCAGTCGCGCAGGAGCTTCTCGATGAGCGTCTCCTTGATGACCGCTTGCGCCTCCGTCTCGTGGAGCGCGAGCAGCGGGTGCTTCATCGGGAGCTCGTGACCCTTGACCAGGAACGGGAGCCCGAACTTCTCGGGATTGGACTCGGGCGCCAGGCCGCGCGGGATCGTGCTCTCGAACCGCTCCTTCACCGTCGGATTGGTGAGCAGGCCGTTGAGGTCATCCGTTGGGACAAGGTTCACGCCGGGGCTCAGTACGATCGTGTTCCCGAGCATGGGCGTTCCAGCGGTGTCCTTGCCGACGTTCGGCATCTGGAAGCACTGGATCGCCTCCATGTTATTGATGACGACCGTGACCGTCTTGCCCTTCGTGGGCGGGGTCGTCGCGGTGTCGGTCGTCTTGGGTGCGTCGTCTTTGGCCATGCGGTCAGATTGCACGCGCGTGACAATGCGAGTCAAGCAGCGGTGAGGCTCGGAGTCGAACCGAGCGCGCTCCCCCGTCGGCGTACTGCCGCGCGGCGTGAGACGCCAGCCATGCCCACCCAAAAGCAAAGGGCCCACCATCTCTCGACGGTGAGCCCCTTGGACCGACAGCGCGCTGCCGGCGGGTTGGTGTTAGATGCCGTCCATGTAGCAGATGGCGAGCGGGTACGGGCACACCACGCCGGCCGTCTTGGCCGTGCAGTCGACCGAGAAGGTCAGGTTCGACCACTCGGGCGGCATCTGGCGGAACTCGTCCGAGATCATGTGGCGGACGTAGCGGCGGTCGCGAACGTAGCCGACCGCGCGATCCGTGCCGCCGATGCCGGCGCCTGCGCAGTACTGCCAGCAATCGATGACCATTGCCGGATTGATCTTGCGGAAGAAGGACAGCACCGTCTCGTCGCTGCCGTCACCCATGCGCTGCCCGTTGGCGGCGTAGAACTGCTGGATGGGGAGCAGCACCGTGTTGACCTGGAACGTCTTGAAGGTCGTCGCGATGACGGCGGTGAACAGGCCGGTGAGGTCGGCCACCTTCTCGTCGGGGCTCTTGTACTGCCACGGCGTCGTGCCCGCGGCGAGCGAGACGGCCGGCGTGTAGACCGTCGCGTTCGGCTGGTTGAGCAAGCCGAGGAGGCCGACGTCCGGACCGATGCCCACGGACAGGCCGGGGATGCTGGCCGAGTTCGTGGAGCCGATCGCGGAGATGACGTCGAGGCCGCGCTCGATGGCCGTGCGCGCGGCCTGGCCCTGCTCGAGGTCGAGGTCGAGCTTCGGACCACCGTTCTGCGAGCTGAACTGCGCGGCGAGCAGGTCGTCGAGCGTGTACTCGTACGAGCAGCCGATCCGGTAGTACTGGTGGAAGAACTCGCGGACGAACAGCTTCACGTTCGGGAGGTCGTTGCCGCGCTCGGTGTGGAGCTTGGCGATGCCGACGCGCGTGTACTGCTTGTACGAGGTCGCCTTCGCACCGGGGTTCGAGCTCGTGTCGTACGGGACGTACTTACGGCCCTCGAGCGGCGGGAACTCGTAGTTGTACGTCTCCGTCTCGACGTACAGGAGAGCGCGCTCGACGTAGGCTGCCTCGCCGGCGTCAGCACGGTACGCATACTGTGGGGGGAGGTTGGTCTTCATCGGAAGCGATCTCCTTGCGGTTCAGTTGAGGGTGCGGGCAGGTGTTACGGCTTCGCGGTGAAGTTGCACTCGAGGATCGCGACCTTCGTCACGCCGTCCGCTGCGGTATACGTTGCAGAGCGGAACACGCCCTGGTTCGTGCAGTCCTTCATGAAGCCGGCGATGCCGGTGCCGCCCCAGCTACCCTGAGAGAGCGCGCCCGTCGGGACGATGCGGCAGAACGGACGGTCGTCGACGACGACGGCGCTCTCCACCGGGACGAGGAATCGACCCTTGCGACCGACCTGGAGTCCGGCCTTCGGGAGCAGGCCCGAGGCGCCCATGTCGCCCGAGTAGTTGCCATACGAGTCGACCGAGCCGCCGCGCGAGTGGCACATATCGAACACGGACAGGCCGTCGATCACGACGGAGCCCGTCGGGCCGGTCGGGAGCACGTACGCGCGCTCATCGGCTGCGCCCGGCTGGTGCATGAGGCCGAAGCCGAACGGGATCTGCTGCGTGTCCATGTTGAAGCCCGACGTGATGTCCGGGTTCGGGTACGAGTCGGCGATCATGCCGGCAAAGCCGATGGTCTGCCCGCCCGGGAGGATGGTGGTCTGGCTCATTTCAATGCTCCTTCAAGAGGTGGTCGTACGCGAGGGGCGGCGGGCTACTTCTTGACGAGCGCGGCCTGGTTGCGGGAGAGCATTGCTGCTCGCGCCCCGCCCGGCTCGCTGGTGTCGGCGTGGGCCTGCGCCTGGTCGTTGGAGGCCGAGCCGCGCACCGGGTCGACCACCGTGCGCGCGTCGGCGACCGCGCTGCGCTGCATCGGGCGGTCGTTCTTCGCAGCGAGCGCGAACTTGAACGCGTGCTCGATGAAGGTGTCCGACTCGCCGTCGAGCTTCACGCCCGGCTGGAGAGCGGTGATGACCTCGCGCTTGATCTCGATGGCCGTCTTGCCGTCGAGCTTGGCGCGAGCACCGAGGATGCTGTGTGCCGTCTCGAGCAGCGTGGCGCGGGCATCTGCGCGGCGCGAGCTGATGCGCTCGATCATGCCGTCGAGGAAGGCGTCGTCACCGAACGCCGCCATCTTGACCTCGCCCTTGCCCTTGCACGCGGTGCACATCTCGCCGTCGACCTTGCCGGAGCCGTCGCACTCCTTGCACGGCTTCATCTTGTCGGCGTCGATCTTCGACTTGGCGTCGAGCTCGTCGAACTTGTCCGCGACGACCTTGCGCTCCGCGAGCGCGGCGTCGAGCTTGTGCTGCGTCGCTGCGTGAGCCGCCTTCTCAGCCGTGAGCTGGTCGGCGCTGTCCTTCTTGGCGGCAACGAGGGCGCGTTCGATGGCGCTCTTGGCGTTGCTGTCCTGGACCTCGACTTCGAATCCGTCGACCTGAAACTTGATGGGCATGGTGGGCTTGCTCCCGTTGAGTGCTGAATGGTGGGGGTGATCGGACGCTATCACGGCGAGATCCGGCGATGCCAATTCGCTACCGAAATTGCCGGCGGCGGCATCGGCGCCGTCCAACCGAAGCCGCGCCTCCGGGCCCGCGCGCGCCACGTCCACGAGCGCGACATGGTTGCCTCGGATGTCCCGCTGGATGAAGTCGTACGGTCCCCACTTCTCGGCGAGCGCGGGGTCTTGCGTGGCGTCGAGCGAGCACGTGTAGCCGTTACTGAGCTGCGAGCGCCCCTGCTCCGCGGACGCGATGGCGTCGGCGTCCGTGATCATGAGCCGCGCCACCATGAAGTCGCCGTCGCGCCGGATGTCCTCGCCGACCGAGCCGACCGAGTAGGTCTTGGCGTTGGCTGCGGTAAGCAGCACCGGCGGGTGCATGTTCGTGACGGGCACCTGCTGGAATGAGTCGAGGCTCTTTTGGTCGAACACGTCCTCGGGGAGACGGAGCTCGCGCAGCGTCTTGCCTGCGCTGTCCCGGTAGAGCTGGATGCCCACGCGCGCGAGCCGCCCCTCCACGCGGAGGAATCCGTTGTCCATGCGCTCGGGCCGCTTGAGCTGCGCGGCGTCGATGTGCTCGTAGCGTCGAACGGTGCTCATCAGTCCTCCCGGGTGACACGAGCGGCGCGGCTCGCGTGGCAGTTGGCGGTGCAGCGCGTGTCGTCCATCGCTGCGTCACAGAACGGGCAGCGCGGCCCGTCCTCGCGCACGACGCGGACCGCGCCGCCGTCGCTCTTGCGCTCGACGCGCTGCTGCTTCTCGCTCACGTGTCGTGACCGCCGAATACTGCGACGCTGACGTTGCCGCCGTTCGGGTTGTAGATGGCAACCATGATCGCTGCGTTCGGGTCGAGGCGAGGGACGCGGAAGCCGATTGAGGCAGGGCCAACGACGATCGGGTTTGACCCCTGCGCCGTCGTCTGGAACGTCCCGCTCGGTCCCGTCGGCGCGACGCCCATCTGGAAGCTCAGCCCGGTGGAGCTGGGCTCGAAGTAGAGAAAGCGCGCGCCCTTTGGGATCGGGAAGGTGTTGAAGGACGAACCCGACGCGCCGCTGATCGTGCCGATGAGATACATGCCGTCATCCTACGAGGGGACGACGCGCGCGGTCCAATCACACGGAGCGCAGCGTGGGCGGGGCCAGGCGGCGCTTTCGCGCCTTGGCGCTACCGACCTCGCGCTTGAGCTCGGCAAGCTGCCCCTGAAGGCGCTGCTTGTCTCGAGCGAGCACCTCGCGGGCCGCGCGCTGGTTCACGTGGTCACGGGCGATGTCCATGAGGCTGTCGAAGGGGTCGAGCACGGCCCCGCACTCGGAGCAGGACACGGTGCGGACGCTCGGGTCGAGCCGCTTGGCGCGGTGCCGGCAGTGCCGCCCCGTGTGCTCGATGCGGAAGTCATCGAGGCAGGTGATCGGCAGGGGCTCGAGATCCACCCCGCGATGCTATCGCGATTCGAGTTCGGCGATCCGCTCGGCCATGCGCGCGAGCTGCGCGTTGGCCTCATTCTTCATGGTGACGTAGGC
>JAYTLP010000553.1:0-3328 GCA_043729375.1 Myxococcales bacterium | reverse complement strand
TCGCCTTGCTCTGGCAGCTCGCAGTACCCGAACGCACGCGCGCGACCGATCTCGCGCTGCTGACGTGCATCGCGATGCTCGCCAGCCGCGCGCAGGTCGAGCGCCCGGTCCCGAAAGAGGTCGCGGCCAGTGCCATGCCGGCGGATGCCGCGGAGGTCTCACGCCAGCTGCACTCCACGGTCGTCTTCAACGAGTACCTGCCGGCAGCCGTGACGCATCCACCGCACGCTTCCTCCTGGACCCTCGTCCGCGCATCGAGCCCGGGTGTAGTCATCTCGACGGCGCAACGCGACGGCATGCGGATCCACGTGGTCGCACAGGCGACCGAGCGCGCCACCATCGTGTTCGACCGCCACGCCTACCCCGGCTGGCAAGCGACGACGCTCGGCGAGCACCGGGCAGCGGTCGAGGCCTCCGGGGACGGTCTGCTGCAGCTCATCCTGCCCGAGGCCGGCTCGTACGATGTCACCGTCGACATGGGCACGACGCTCGACCGCGCGCTTGCGACGTTCCTCACGCTCGCCACGCTCGCCCTCCTGCCCCTGGCTCTCCGGCTATGGTTGCGACGCCGGCCAGCAGGCGTGGCATAGATCGCGCGACTCGCCTCCGACCGTGTAGTGCTCGCCTCGAGCCTCCGGCAGCGCGTCCAGGCCGGCCAGCTCCTGCTTCATCCACTGCGGCACATCCCACAGGCCCGTGCGGGTGCCGCGACGGTGAGTCCAGAAGACGCATCGGCCGGGTCGGCGATCGAGTCCCCCGTACGCGAAGTAGCCCCCGTTCCAGCGCCAGAACAGGGCGTTGACGAAGTTGAAGCCGGGACCCCACGGCACGAGGTAGCCGCCGAACTCCGCGTGCTCCTGGACGAGGACCTGACGCATCCGGCCGGTGGCCCGCCGGTCGACCAGAGGGACGACCCGCATGGAGCCCGCAGACGAGCTGTCGCGCACTGCGCCGCCGAGGAGACGCTGTGTGAACGCGGTCCGCATCGGCTCGAAGCCGATCGCAGCTCGCGCTATCCCGCCGACGAGCAAGCTCGTGCCGAGCGCGGCCACGACGACGCGGCGCCCTCGCAACCCGCCGCCTGCGACGAACGCGCATGCCGCCGCTGCGGAGATGCAGAGCAAGACGACGGCATGGAAGTCGTACTTCTGGAGATAGTAGTGCGAGCCCGGGTAGCGCCGCGTCAGCCAAAAGAGCGTGGCCGTATTCGTGGCGCAGATGGTGAGCGGCACGAGGAGCATGCGGCCCAGCGCGGGCGAGGCGACGCAGACGACGGCCAGCCCCAGCACGGCGATGGAGCATCCTTGGAGAACAGCGGCAAAGTCGTGCTTGACGAACCAGCCGTATCGCTCGACGACAGCGAACAGCTCGCGACAGAAGCGCCACTCGAATGCCACGAGCCCGACGAGGGCCAAGAGCACCAGCACGCACCACGACACGCGGGGTGCGTGACCGCCACGAAGCAACCCGCGTGACTCGACCAGCACGAGGACGAACGCGAGCACCGCGAGGTCGCCGAGTACGAGGCCGTAGGTGTAACGGGTCGCGACGTACAGGATCGCGAAGAGCAGTGCCCGCCGTCCACGCGATAGGCCGCTCCGGTCCACCATCCACAGCAGGAGCAATGGGACCATCACCCAGAGCTGCGCGAAGAAGCCGTCCAGCTCGTAGTACCCGACGATGGGTAGCGCGAGGCCGAAGAGCAAGACGACGCTCACGATGACGGCTGCGATGCGCCCCGTGGGAGCACGCGCTGGCGCGGCGCCCAGCTGCGTCGCGCACGCAGTCGCCGCGCCGACTGCGAAGACGACGACGAGCGTGCCCGCGGCGAAGCTCACGCTCGCGTCGGTGTGAAAGACGCGTTCGACGCACCACGTGAACGCATAGAAGCTGACGAAGCCCGCATAAACATGGGGCTCCGTTGCGGCGAACTCGTTGCGGTACGAGAGGTGGATGCCTCCGTCCGAGCCGACCCAGCCGGCGAGCGGCCCGCTGTGTCCCACGGCGAATGCGAGGACGCCGAGGCCGCCCACCACGGCCGCCCACACTGCAGTGGCACCGGTGATGATCGGCGCGTTTACCAGGAGAACGCACCCTGCTCCCACACACGCGCCGAGGAGCGTCGCCCAGCCGAGCGGCAGAGCCGTGAGCGCACGCACGGGTCCGCCGAGCAGCACAGCGCCGAGCAGGACGAGCGCGACCGCGCGTCCTGCTTTCACGGCTCGTCCGAGGTGGCGTGAATGCGCGCGTAAAGCGTCCACTCGCCGAGTCGGCGCACAAGCTTCACCGATGGCTCCCGGTCCATCTCGTCGGTGGCGTCACGCACCACGTAGTACTGGTACTCGGGCCCCTGACGGAACGAGAACGTGTCCGTGGTACCGAACGCGGGTGTCGTGAGCTTCACCTTCGGCACCACGGGGATGCCCTGGTCGAAGGTGAACGGGCCGTAACCGCCCCGGAGAGCCATCGGCCACTCGGGAAAGTGCCAGTACACAGGACCCGATGACGACGAATCGCCACTCTTCTCCTCTGCACCCTTGCCGAGCACCATATTGCGCACGACCACGAGCGTCAGCGCACCGCGAGGCGTCTCCTCGATGAGCTTCAGCGCCGGCAAGTTCCTGGTCGAGTAGCTGCGGTACAAGCGCGCGAGCTTGAGCGGCAACGCGACGCCGCACACGATGACCGGCAGGAGCGCAACGCGCCGCCACCCCGAGAGCTCGACGGGTGGATACAGCGCGAGCACCACGAAGATCAACGACGGCAGACGCGGGCCCACGTACCACCACGACATGGGCTTGTGGATCTCGTACGGCAGCGACAGGTACGCGAAGAAGAGGATCCACAGCACGAGCTTGTGCGTGCCAGCGAGTGGCCCTGGCTCGCGTCGCATGGTCGGCACCCAGCGGGACAGCGCGAACAGCAGCACCAGCGTGAGCACGAGCGTCAGCAGCACCCGGGTATCGAAGGGGCCGGGGACGATCTCCATCACACGCTTCGGGAACGCGAGCAGCGCGCCCGGGAAGTCGGTGAACGTGGCCGCAAAGGTTGAGTCCTTGATGTACGTGCGCTCCTGCCGGTCCTCGAACACGGCGGTGCATGCCATGAGCACCGACGGCAACATCACGGCGGCAGCGACGACGCCGGCTTGCCACTTGCGCGCCTCGCGCAGCAGGATCGCGATGGCGCAGAGCCCGAAGAGGAACCAGGGCAGGATGTGCGCGAGGTACGAGAGCGTGACGCACACGCCGAGCGCGAGGACGTATCCGGAACGGCGAGTCTCCAGCCACCGCAGCAGCGCCGCGAGGCAGAAGAGCGCGAGCGTCAC
>JAYTLP010000552.1:0-16568 GCA_043729375.1 Myxococcales bacterium | reverse complement strand
GGCACGCCGAGCGCCGTCAGCTCCGCGAGCGTGGAGGCGCCCGCGCGTGACACGACCAGCTTCGCGTCCCGGTATGCCGAAGCCATGTCGTCGATGAAGGCGCGGACGTCGACGCCTATCTTCGCGTCGGCATAGCGCGCCACGAGCGCATCGTGGTCGGCGCTGCCGCTCTGATGCACGACGGGAAAACGGACACCTCGCGCAGCGAGCAGCTCGAGCGCGCCAGCCACGAGCTCGTTCACCGCGTGCGCGCCCTGGGACCCACCGACCACGAGCAGCGCCCGCGGCGTCGTGGTTGCGGCTGAAGCGAGCGCGGTGCGGACCTGCTGGCGGACGGGGTTGCCGAGGAGCCGATACTTCTTTGCCGGGAAGAACCGCTCAGCACCGGGGAAGGCGCCGCACACGATTCTCACGATGCGACCGAGCAGCCGGTTCGTGATGCCGGGAACGGAGTTCTGCTCGAGGATGGCCGTGGGGATCCCCCGCATCGCGGCGCGGAGCACCACCGGTCCCGACGCGTAGCCACCGACGCCGACCACCAGCCCGGGCGAAAGGCGCTTCAAGATCTCGTTGGACCGGGCCAGCGCGCGGGGGATCTGCGCCGCGCCGCGTGCCTTGGCACCGAGCCCGGCGCCCTTGAGCCCGCTCACCTCGATGATCTCGAGGGGCCAGCCGAGCTCGGGCAGCACCCGGGCCTCGATGCCCCGCGCCGTGCCCACGAACGTGACGTCGTGGCCCCGCGCACGCAGCTCCTCGGCGAGCGCCACCCCGGGGAAGAGATGCCCGCCCGTTCCCCCGCCTGCGATGACGACCCTCATCGGACTATGCCACCTCGACGGTGACGCGGCGTCCTCCACCCGGTCGCTTGCGGTTCTTGCCGGCCAGCGATGGGCGCGCGGAGACCTTGAGCGAAGTACGTCGCGCCCGCCCTTCCGGACCACGCGAGACGTCGAGCAGGATGCCGATGGCGAAAAGATCGACGACCAGGGTCGAGCCGCCGAACGAGACGAACGGCAGCGGCAGGCCCTTCGTGGGCAGCGCGCCGAGGACGACGCCGATGTTCACGAGCGCCTGCAAACCGAACATGGACGTGAAGCCGACGGCAAGGTAGCAGCCGAACGCGTCGCGCGCGTTCAGCGCTGCACGTACGCCCCGCCAAAGGATCACGCAGAACACGAGCGCCACGCCGATGATGCCTATCAGCCCGAGCTCCTCGCCGATGATGGCGAGGATGTAGTCAGTGTGCGCCTCGGGCAGGAAGAACAGCTTCTGGCGACCATCGCCGAGTCCCAGCCCGTGGATGCCGCCCGAGCCGACGGAGATGAGCGACTCCGTGACCTGGTAGCCCACGTCGTAGCGGTACTGCCACGGGTCGATGTACGCGAGCATGCGCCGGAGCCGCCACGGCGTGCCGACCACTGCCTGGTAGATGAGCGGCAGCGCGCCGAGGAATGCGATGACGATGTAGCTCATCTTCGCCCCGGCCACGAACAGCAGCATGAGCGTGGTGAGACCGAGGATGACGGCGGTGCCGAGGTCGGGCTGCTTGAGGAGCAGCAGCATCATCGTGCCGCAGACGATCATGTGCGGCACGAAGCCGATGGTGAACGTGCGGACCTTCTCGGCCTTCTTGGCGAGCGAGTACGACAGGTAGATCACGAGCGCCAGCTTTGCCAGCTCGGCGGGCTGGAACGACAGCGGCCCCACGTGGAACCAGCGACGGGCGCCGTTGATGCGCGCACCGACGACGAGCACCGCCGCAAGGAGGCCGACGGAAGTGACGAGCAGCGCGTTCGCATAGCGGCGCCACGCCGAGTAGTCGGTGCGGAGCGCGACCGTCATCGAGACGAGCCCGAGCGCGGCATAGCAGAGGTCGCGGCGAAGGAAGTACGTGGCGGCGCCGAACTTCTGGTTCGCGTACACCGCCGACGCCGAGTAGACCATCACGATGCCGAAGCCGAGAAGCCCCATGACGGCGGCGAACAGCACCGGGTCCGGCGCGGGTATCGCCGCGGCTATGAGTGGGGCCGCCGCGATGGACGCGGACTTCGGCAGCGCCATCACCATCCGCGAGTTGCGGTCGGTCGGGCCGTCGTCGACGATCGATGGGATCGCATCGTTCATGGTTGGTCCAGGGCTGCCTTCTTGAAAACCGCGCCGCGCTCGGCGTAGTCACGGAACATGTCGAACGACGAGCACCCGGGCGACAGGATCACGGCCTCGCCCGCGTTCACCCAGCCACGCGCGAGCCGGACGGCATCGGGGAGCGTGGCGGCGCGCGTGACGGGGAGGCGTGCGCCGACCGCAACCTCGATGAGGGGCGCCGCCTCGCCGATGGTGACGACGCCCCGACACGGGCCGCGCGTGAGCGCGTCGACGAGGGGCGCGTACGAGCCGCCCTTGTCCCGCCCGCCGGCGATGAGCGAGAACGGCACGGGAAAGCCGTCGATGCCGGCGACCACGGAGTCCACGTTGGTGGCCTTCGAGTCGTCGTAGAAGCGGACGCCACTGCGCTCGGCGACGAGCTCCATGCGATGCGGCAGCGCGCGGAAGCTGGCGAGGCCGGCGCGCACGGCATCGGGCGAGGCGAGGCCGGAGGCGCGCAGGAGGAGCAGCGCCGCGAGCACGTTGCGATCATTGTGGCGGCCGGCGAGCCGTGACAGCGCGCGCGGGTAGCGCTCGCCCAGGACCACGTAGTCGTCTTCCTCGATGTGGGCGTCACCGGCGTCGAGGCCGAAGCGCAGCACGCGGCAGCGCACCGGGTTGCGCTCGAGCGCGCGCGCGAGCTCGGGATCCTCGCCGCTCACCACGAGTACGTCGTCACCCGTCATGTTGCGTGCGATACGCATCTTCACGTCGCCGTACACTTCCATCGTGCCGTGGCGATCGAGGTGGTCGGGAGTGAGGTTGAGCAGCGCGGCCGCCCGCGGACGGGCGCGAACGCACGTCTCGAGCTGAAAGCTCGAGAGCTCTACGACACACAGGCCGTCAGCTGCCGCTGCCGGGGTATCGATGGCCTCGACGAGTGGCGTGCCGAGATTCCCACCGATGAAGGTGGGCTTGCCTGTTGCGTTCGCAATCGCGCCGCACAGCGCCGTCACCGTGGACTTGCCGTTGGTGCCGGTGATGCCGACCACCGGCGCCTGAATGCGCTCCATGGCCAGCTCGATCTCGCCGGTGATGGTGATCCCCTTTCCTCGCATCGCATCGAGGAGCCTCGCGGCGGGGACGCCGGGCGAGAGCACGACGCGCTGCTCGAGGTGCGCAATCGTCGGCGGGCCGTCGTACCACTCCTTCGAGCGCCATTCTGGCGAGGGCAGCCCTTCCGCGTGGAGCTGGGCCTCGAACAAGCGGCGAGTCTCGGCCATCGAGCTCGCGTCGCGCAGGTGGTCGCCTATCACCACCTCGTCGCCGTCGCGTAGCAACCGCTTCGCGACCGCGAGCCCGGAGCGCCCGGCGCCGATCACCACCGTCTTCATCGGACCTTCAGCGTCGCCAGCGAGATCAGCGCCAGCATGAAGGCAATGATCCAGAAGCGGACGATGACCTTCGGCTCGGGCCAGCCCTTGAGCTCGAAGTGGTGGTGCAGCGGCGCCATGCGAAAGACGCGCTTGCCGGTCAGCTTGAAGCCGATCACCTGGATGATGACGCTGACGGCCTCTGCGACGAAGACGCCGCCGAGGATGAGCAGCGTGAACTCGTTCTTGGTGAGCACGGCCATCATGCCGAGCGCGCCGCCCAGCGCGAGCGCGCCGACGTCACCCATGAAGACCTCGGCCGGGTACGAGTTGAACCAGAGAAACCCGATGCCAGCGCCGATCATGGCGCCGCAGAAGACGGCCAGCTCGGCCGACCCGGGGATGAACGGGATGCGCAGGTACTCGGCGATGTTGAAACCGGAGATGATCTGCCCGCCGCCATACGCAAGGATGAGGAACGTGCCGGCCGCGAAGATGACGGGACCGATGGCGAGGCCGTCGAGACCGTCGGTGAGGTTGACCGCGTTGGACGAGCCGACGATGACCAGCACGGCGAGCGCGCCGTAGAGGTACGGCCACAGCGTGACGGGGTGGCGGTCGAACGCGACGAGCGGGAACGACAGCCGGAAGCGCAGCTCGCTGTCGAAGCAGTCGGAGTTGTAGACGTATGCGACGACGGCGATGGCGATCGCGAACTGGCCGAGCAGCTTGAGGCGACCCGGCAAGCCCTTCTTCGACCGCGTGAGCTTGAGGTAGTCGTCTGCGAAGCCGATGACGCCATAGCCGATGGTGACGGCGAGCGTGAGCCACACGAACTGGTTGGTGAGGTCGCACCACAGCAGCGTCGGGATGCCGAGGCAGAACAGGATGAGCGAGCCGCCCATCGTCGGCGTACCCGCCTTCTTCTTGTGCGTCTCCGGCCCGTCGGTGCGGATCGTCTCGCCGATCTGCATCCTGCGCAGCCGCGCGATGAACCACGGTCCCATGAAGAAGCTGAAGAGGAGCGCGGTGAGCGTGGCGAGGATGATGCGCGTGGACGTATAGCGCAGCACGTTGAGGCCGTGGAGGCCCGGGTGCGTGTGCAGCGGGAAGAGCAGCTCGTACAGCATCAGACGCTGTCCTGGGTGAGCGCGGCGAGCGCATCGAGCACACGCTCGAGCTTCATGCCGCGCGAAGCTTTGACGAGGAGCGCATCGCCGGGGCCACTGTGCTCCAGCGCGAAGCGGGCGGCGGCCACGGGATCGTCCGTGTGCAGCGCCGGCATCGCACCGCGCACGCTCTCGATCATACGCTGCGACAGGGGACCGAGGGCGACGAGCGCGGTGGCCCTGCCGATGGCGTGGCGGCCGATCGCGGCGTGCGCGTCCGGCCCGCCCGGCCCGAGCTCCAGCATGTCGCCGAGGATCGCGACGCGACGAACTTCGGGCGCGAGCGCATGCAGCGCATCGAGCGCCGCCATCACAGACGGCGGGCTTGCGTTGTAGCAGTCGTCGAGCACGGTGCGCGCGCCGAGCTCGAGGAGCTGCATGCGGTGTTTCTCGCCGTGCACCACTGACAGCCCGGCCACGATCGCCGCCGTATCCACGCCGAGTGCCTGTGCCGCACACGCAGCGGCCGCCGCGTTGTGCGCATGGTGCACGCCCACGATGGGCAGCAGCAGCTCGACCGTCTGCGGCCCGAGCTCCAGCACGATCCGCGTGCCGCGACGCTCGACGCGAGCGCTGACGACGCGGACGTCGCCCGCCTTGCCGAAGGTGCGCCGCAGAGCCGGGGGCACGGCGGCGAGGACGGCGTCGAGCAATACCTCGCCGTGCGGCGCGATGGCGACGGCCTGCCCGGCGGCAGCGCGACCCTCGAAGATCTCTCCCTTGGCGCGCGCCACCTCCGCAATCGAGCCGAGCTGCTCGACATGGACGCCGGCGACGATGGTGCACAGCGCGATGTCGGGACGGGTGAGCTGCTCGAGGTAGGCGATCTCGCCCTGGGAACTCATGCCGAGCTCGACGACGGCGTAGCGGTGGTGGGCCTCCAGCCCGAGCAGCGTGAGCGGGACGCCGAGGTGGTTGTTGAGGTTGCCTCGGGTCTTGTGGACCGCCCTCTCTCCGACGGCGGCAGCGAGGATCGACGCGAGCATCTCCTTCGTCGAGGTCTTGCCGACCGAGCCCGTCAGCGCGACCACCTTTGCGGGCATCGAGAGCCGGTGCGCCCGCGCCAGCCGCCCGATGGCGAGGATGGGATCGTCGACCTCGAGCACGGAGATGGCGACGCGGGCCATGGCATCGGCGCTGCGCCCCCGCGCAACGAGGACCGCGGCAGCGCCGGCCTGCTCGGCCTGCGCGACGAAGTCGTGGCCGTCGAGCCGCTCGCCGCGGATCGCGACGTACAGCGCGCCCGGGGCAATGGCCCGCGTGTCGATGGACACGCCGGCGAACTGCTCCACGGCGACCGGACGCAGCAGTCCCGCACCGGTTGCGCGCAGGACGAGCGAGAGAGGAACGGAGGGCATCGCGGGGACCACTCTGCGGCGTTGTACGCGACGACGCCAGTTTCTCTACCTCGTTCTACCGTCGACGTTGCAGCGCCGCGCGAACCTCTTCGCGATCATCGAAATGTGACTTCTGGGTGCCGACGATCTGGTAGTCCTCGTGACCCTTGCCGGCGACGAGCAGCGTGTCGTATTCCGCCATCGCGAGGACGGCCTCCGAGATCGCCTCGCGCCGCGGCTCGATGACCGCAAATGGCGGGGCAACCATGCCGCTCACGATCTGCGCAAGGATGGCGGCGGCGTCTTCCGTCCGCGGATTGTCGCTGGTCACGACGACATGGTCCGCGCCGCTTTCGGCGATGCGCCCCATGACAGCGCGCTTGCCGCGGTCGCGGTCGCCGCCGCAGCCGAACACGACCCACAGCTTGCCGCGCGTGGTGGGGCGCAGGACCGCCAGCGCCCGCTCGAGGGCGTCGGGCGTGTGCGCGTAGTCGACGTAGCAGGCCGGCCGGGTCCCGACCCGCTCGAGGCGGCCGGGCGCGCCGGTCGCCGATGACAGCGCGGTCGCGATGACGTCGCTCGTGAGACCGAGCGCGAGGCCGATCCCGATGGCGACCAGCAGGTTCTCGACGTTGAACGCGCCGACGAGAGGCGAGTGGAACCGCAGCTCGTCGCCCGGGACCGCGACGCGGAGCACCATCCCGTGGGGGTCGTCGATGCGCTGAAGGACGCGCACCTCCCCTGCGCAGCCGACGCGAATGACGCGCCCGCGCGCGCCTTCAGCCATACGCTCGGCGGCAGCGCTCTCGACATTCACCACTGCCACGCCGTCGGCCCGCAGCCGCTCGGAGAAGAGGCGCGCCTTCTCGGTCGCGTACGCCTCCATGGTGCCGTGGAAGTCGAGGTGGTCCTGCGTGAGGTTGCTGAACGCCGCGACCGAGAAGCCGACCGCCTCGAGCCGACCGGACGCGAGCGCGTGCGACGAGCACTCCATGACGACGTGGGTGCAGCCCTCGTCCCTCATCTCGGCCAGCAGCGACTGCAGGAGGAGCGGGGTCGGCGTGGTGAACGGCGACGGACGCGAGCCCCGGGGCGAGCGATACTCGACGGTACCGATGACGCCGGGTTGCCGGCCGGCTGCAAGAAGCAGCGCCTCGACGAGGTAGGTGATGGTGGTCTTGCCGTTGGTACCCGTGACGCCGACGAGCGTCATCGCATCGGCGGGGCGGCCGTGAAGGTTGGCCGCGATCTGCGCGAGCGCCTTTGCCGCATCGGGCACCACCACGCGCGGCGCACCCACGTCTCGCTCGACGACGACCATCGCGGCGCCCCGAGCTCGCGCGAGGTCCACGAAGTCGTGCCCGTCGACGGTGAGCCCGCGAACGGCGACGAAGAGATCGCCGCGACCGACCTGCCGCGAGTCGTCGCGGACGTCGGCGATGCGCAGCGTCGCGTGCACACCGCCTGCGACCACGTCGACGCCTCGCAGCAGCTCGCCGAGGGTTTTCATCGAGGCACTCTATCCCGGCGGGCGGAAGGTGACGCGAAGGCGTGTGTTGCCCTCCTCGCCGAGGACGCTCTGATCGACGGCGATCCCGCTGCCGACCACCTCGATGTCGAGGCCGCTCTTCGCTGCACGCGCGACCGCCTCGCCGACCGCGAGGCCGCGCAGGTCGGGGAGCTTGTCGGAGGCCGCAGGGTCGTCATCGGCCACGGTGCCCAACTCGAGTGCGGGAATCTCCCTGGGAAGCGGACGCGCCACCTTGACCGCGCCGGGCTTCTGCACGATGGGCTCCGTCGGCGAGATGCCGAGCCAGCGCAGCGCATCGTTCATCGTCTCGACGAACACGGGACCGGCGACCACGGAGCCGAAGTGGGTGCCCTCGGGCTCCTCGATGACCACATAGAGCACGAGCCGCGGATCGACGAGCGGCGCGAAGCCGACGAACGAGCTGGACCACTTGTCGTTCGAGTAGCGATGCGTCGCAGCGTCCACCTTCTGGGCGGTGCCCGTCTTGCCGCCGAAGTGATAGCCCGGCAGGAAGAGCTCCTTGGCAGTGCCGACCTGCGAGACGGCGAAGAGGAGCTGCCGCAGCGTACCGGCGAGCTTCTCGTCGATGATGCGGTGCCCTTCCGGCTCGATGGGTTTGCCGACAATGCCGCTGTCGACGACCGCGTGCAGGACGTGCGGCTTGTACAGGGTGCCGCCGTTGGCGATGGCGGCGTATGCGGTCGCGATCTGCATCGGCGTGGCCGTCATGCCCTGACCGAACGACGTGGTGGCCGTCTCGACGGGCCCCATCTTCGCGAGCGCACGGATCTGGCCGGCTCGCTCTCCGGGCAGATCGACGCCGGTCTGCTTGCCGAAGCCGAAACGCACGAGCATCTCGCGCATGCGCTCCTTGCCCTGCCGCGCCGCGATCTTGGCAGTACAGATGTTCGACGAGTTTGCGATGACACCCGTGAGCGTGGTGTCACCGATGCGCTCCGCGTCGTGGATCGTCGCGGGACCCACCTTGTAGCTGCCGTTCTCGCAAAAAAACGGCTCGTCGGGGCGCGTGAGGCCGGCCTCGAGCGCACCGGCGATCGAGATGGTCTTCATCGTCGAGCCTGGCTCGAAGGGGTCGGTGATGGCCTTGAGGCGCGCGCCGCGTGCGGGCGCGTCGCCGGGATCGTTCGGGTTGAGCGTGGGCACGCTGGCGACAGCGAGCACGTCGCCGTTGCGCGGATCGAGTACGACCGCGCTGCCGCCCTTGGCGTGGTGCCCGGTGACGGCGCGCATCAGCGCCTCCTCCAGCCGGAACTGGATGTGTCGGTCGATGGTGACCTGCACGTCCTGGCCGGTCGACGACGGCGCGTCGGCGAGGCCACCTATCATCACGGCGCGCCCGAGCGCGTCGCGGAGCCCCGGTACCTGCGCGCGGGTCCCACGGAGGATCTTGTCGTGCTGCAGCTCGAGACCTTCCTGGCCGCGGGCGTCGAGCCCGGCCCAGCCGAGCAGCGGGCCGGCGAGGTCGCGGTGCGGATAGTAGCGACGCGGCTCACGGACGAGCGTGAGGCCCGGCAGCGTGAGCTCGCGCAGCGCGCGCGACTCGTCGGGGTCGAGGCGCCGCTTCACCCATGCGAAGTAGCGCTTCCCGCGGAGCCTCTTCTCGAGGTCTCGCACCTCGAGGTGCAAGGGACCGGAGAGCGTGCGCGCCAGCTCGCCGACGCGGTCGGCGATGACGCGCTGATTGCACGAGAGCGAGTCGATCTCGGCCGACGCGGCGAGCTCGACGCCGTTGCGGTCGACGATGCGACCCCTGCGCGGCGGGATCTCCACGTCGCGCAGGTACTGGTCTTCGGCCATGTTCTTCAGCCGCTCGGACTCGCGCACCTGGAGCACCCACGCGCGGTACACGAGGAGGCCGAAGCAGCAGCCGAGCATCCCGATCGCGACAATCGCGCGGATGCGCAGCCAGCGTCCTGCGGTGAAGCGCGAGTCGCTCATTCGGCACCCGGAGGTAGCACGAGGGGACGGAGCTGCTGCGGGTCCGGCGCCACCATCTGCAGCCGTTCGTGCGCGACGTGCTCGATGGTGCCGAGATCCATGCGCGTGCGGAGCTCCAGCGAGAGCTTCTGCGTGAGCTCGGTGAGATCGTGGCGGAGCTGCGTCTGTCGAGAAATCTCGTAGCCTATGGTGATGAGCTGGAGCCGGACCCACACGTGGAGCAGACCCCACACCGTGAACAGCGCGCACAGGACCGCTATCGGCCACAGCCGTAGCGGTCGACCGCGGAACGCGAGGGCTCTCATCACAGCTTCTCCGCAACGCGCAGCTTGGCCGAGCGCGAGCGCGGGTTGCGCTGCACCTCGGTGTCGCTCGGCTCGATGGGCTTCCGGGTCAGCGCGCGGAAGGTCGGGCGCGAAAGGCCCATCACGTCGATGAGATCGGCCGGCACGTTGGGCTCCTTCGACCACTCGCGGAAGCGCCGCTTCACGAGGCCATCTTCGAGCGAGTGAAACGCGATGACGGCGGCACGCCCGCCGGGTGCAAGCAGGCCCGGCAGCGCCTCGAGCAGCCGTTCCACCTCGCCGAGCTCGTCGTTGACGGCGATGCGCAGCGCCTGGAACGTGCGTGTGGCCGGGTCCTTCGAGCGTTCGCGACTCGGCACGACATCGGCAATCCGGGCGGCGAGCTCTGTGGTGGTGTGCAGCGCCCCCGCGTCGATCGCTTCCTTGATCGTGCGCGCGATGCGGCCGGCGTACCGCTCATCCCCGTAGAGGCGGATGAGGTCAGCCAGCTCGTCGACGGAGAGCCTGTCGCAGAGTTCTCGTGCAGTCTCGCCCGACGTCTGGTCCATGCGCATGTCGAGGGGCCCCTCGCGCCGGAACGAGAAGCCTCGCTCCGCGCGGTCGAGCTGCGGAGACGACACGCCGAGGTCGACGAGGAGACCGTCGACCGGCTGAGCCACGAGGGCCGGCAGCTCGCCGAACGTGCCGTGTACGAAGGTGACGCGGTCGCCGAATGGCGCGAGGGTCGCGCGCGCGGCCTCGAGCGCGGTGTGATCTCGATCGACGGCGATGAGCCGACCATCGGGGCTCGAGCGCTCGAGGATGCGCCGCGAGTGACCGGCACCGCCGAGCGTGCCATCGCAGTAGAGCCCCCCCGACCGCGGCGCGAGCGCGTCCACCGCTTCCTCGAGCAAGACCGTTACATGTTCGAACGATGGAGAGGACACGGGTCGCCTAGCACTGAGCCAGGCGACGAGAGCGGGCGCAACTTTTTACCGTCTCCGGAAAGACGAACCGGAAGAGCCAATAAAAAGGGCCCCGATCGCTCGGGGCCCTTTGACTTACATCTCGTGACCGCCGGGTGTTACGGGCGGGCGTACCCGAAGCGCTTCTGGAGGCCGCGCATCAGGTCGATGTTGTCGCGGTACTGCAGCGACGCCGTGTGCTTGGCCTCGCACGTCGGGTTCGAGACCAGCGGCGGGTACGTGCCACCGCAAGCCGACGTGACCTGCGCCGAGACTCCGTTTGCGGTCGAGAGCATGCGTGCAGCGGCGTCGTTGCGGTAGACCTGAGCGCTCGACTCACCGTCGGCGACCTTGATGCCGGAGTGCGCGCCGTAGACCTTCGCCGAGTCCGGGTCACGCCACAGCAGCCACTCCTTCGTGCCGCCCGCGCCCTTGACCTGGGCCGGGTCGAACGTCGCGCTCGGACCCGCCGTCACACCGTCCGCGGCGAGGAGCGCCGAGTCCGGGATCGGAGCCTCACCGTTGCCCACGACGAAGATACGCGTCGAGTCCGTGAAGCCCTGGTCGTACGTGGTGGGGAACTCCGAGAGACCGTAGACCGCACCATACAGCTGGATGGTGAAGCCCGTGGTCGGGTCGACCAGCTTCGTCTTCGGTGTGGTCATGCCCTCGTTGTTGGCCGACCAGCTGTCGAACTTGATGGTCGAGGAGCCACCGCCCGGCACGATCTGCGGGGCGAGCGAAGCGTAATCGCCGGCAAAGAGCGCGCCGAACTTCTCTTCGATCTGGTTCTTGAACGGACGGATGTAGCCGATGGCGTACCTGCGGAGGTCGGTCGAGGTATCGCGACCCGTGAAGTACGCCTGCGACTGGGTGAGGACGTCGATGGCGGCGACCTTGTCGAGCAGGTAGCCGATACGGGTCTGGCACTGGTCGGCCCAGTAGTAGCCGCAGCCGTCGAAGTCCCACGTCGTGTCGATGTACTTGCCCTGCAGCATCGGGACGTAGATGCCGCCAGGCGTGCTGGTCGACGGGAGGCTGTCGGTCGCGTGCTTGTAGTAATCGTACGGATAGTCGGTCGACGTGCCCGCGGTGACCGGCACGAACGTACCCGCGCTCGGCGTCGTGATGACGCGACCGAGGAGATCGAAGCCGTTCGACACGGCGACGGTGAAGTTACCCCAGCCATCCTCGCTCGAGAAGAACTCGTCGGCGCCCTTGACGTCGGCGAAGTCGGCCTTGAGCAGGGCGTACCACGTGAGCTCGTCGCGCAGCATGTCGAAGTAGCGACTGGCGATGCGCTTCTGGTAGCTCGACGACGTGTGGAACGTGTAGCGGTCGCGCTTGAAGTCGTTCAGCAGGTAGAAGTTGTTGTAACGCGAGATGAGGTCGGCGGCCTGCTCGTACGCATCGGCACCGGTGTCGAAGCGCTGGCAGGTGAGGTTGCCCACGAACTCGTCCGAGCAGAAGAAGTACGGGACCATCGGACGGCTCTGGGCATCGACCTTCTCACCCGTCTGGCCGCCTGTGGCGGTGATCTCCGAGTACGGCACGTCCGCACGCTTCTCGAGACCGGCTGCGCCGGAGACGAAGAGGTTCGGGTAGGTCGTGTAGTTGACCGACTCGAGATTCTGGCCGAAGACGGACAGCGGCGACGGAAAGCCGTAGCCGTTCGAGTAGAGCTGGATGGACTCGAGGCGCTGACCCTGCGTGTTCATGTTGCCCTTCGCCGGGACGACGTCCGTGAAGACCTCGACGTAGCCATCACCGGCGTACGAGAACTTCATCGCCGCGCGGTCGTACTTGCCGAGCCCCTGGAGGTCGGAGTTGAACTCCGCGCCGTAGTCCATGATGGACGAGTACTGGTACTCACGAACGCCCGCGGTGACCTCGTCCGTCGACGTCGCGCCACCCGGGCAGTCGACGTAGCGCGGACGGATGGTGCCCTTGCGAGCGCCGCCGCAGTCGGCGCCGCCGAAGGCGACCCCAGCCACGTTGCCGTTCGAATCGAGGCCGGCATATTTCTTGGTAGCGCTCTTGGCGGCGCCCTCGCGGGCGGCCCAGTACTGCGGGAAGTAGTTCATTGCGTCGAACGAGGCGCGGAAGTTGTGACGGAGGCCCATGTTGTGGCCGACCTCGTGGAGAGTCACGCCTTTGAAGATGTCCTTGCGGAGCTGCTGACGGATGGCCTCGGAATCCATCGTTGCCGCCTCCTTCGCGAGGTTGAGGGCGCGCTGTGCAATGCCCTCGTCCGCGAAGTCGGCGAAGTCGAAGCCGAGCGCGCGCATGGCGTCGAGGCGGGTGTCGATGGCCTGCTGGACAGCCTTCGAGCGGAGCGGCGAGATGCGCGCCTTCTCTGCCTCGGAGAGCGAGTTCCAGCTCGACTTCGGCGAGTTGCCGCCGAGCGCCATGATGTCCGGCGTGATCATCTTGGCTTCGATGTCCGTGCCCTTCAGCTGATCACGGAGCGACTGGCCGATGTCGGCCTGCGACGTGCCCATGATACCGGAGTTGTACATGGCGTTCTCGCGAGCGTTGAACGACGAGATGAATGCCTTCGCGTCGCCGAAGGTGATGGGTGCCTCGGGCGCCTGGCCCTTGGCCCACGAGAAGTTCATCGCCTTCGTCTTGGCAGCGACCTCGTCGGCCGTAAGCGTCTGCGGGATGTCTGCGACGCCGGACTTGCCCATGGCCGCGACCCAGTCGCTGACGTTGCCACCGGCCGTGTACGTGTCCGAGTCGAGGCGGTTCGTGACGAGGAGGACGAGGTCGCGCGAGCGAGCCGAGTACGTGTCGACCGCAGCGCCGTAGATGTACGCCTGACCGGAGAGGGTCTCGCCGGTCTCGATGTCGAAGAGCGGCGGACCGTAGCCGAGCGGACCTGCATCCTGCTGCTGGTTGACCCAGAAGATGGTGCTGCGACGCGGGTCACCCTGGCGAGCGTGGAGGACCGGATTGCCGCCGTTGTCCTTGAGGACGTTGCCCGAGGAATCGACGTCCGGCCGAAGACCGACGGCGCAGGCGGCCGGGTCGGCATCGCCCATCGAGTTGGCTGCGAGCTTGACCGGGTTGTGGCACCACTCGAAGACGCGCTGACCGTTGGTCGGCGAGGCGCCCGCGGTGACGAGCTTGACGGCGTCGGTGATGGCATTGTTCCACTGGTCGATGATGTTCTGGCCCGTCGAGTAGAGCTCGGGCGGGAACACGCCGTTCGAGGAACCGGCGTAGTACGGAATCGTACGCATCTGGCGCGCCGGGTAGTCGATCGTCGTGCCGTCGGCGTTGTACGACTTCTTCCAGAGATTGAAGCGCGCCGCGTGGCGGCTGAAGCCCGAGTTGGTGACGCCGTACTGGCGGTTGTAGGTGAGGCGGTTCAGGCCGACGTCCCAGATGCCGAAGAGCTGCATCTGCTTTCCATCCCAGTTGCGGGGCTGGTAGTCGTGGTTCGGGGCGAGCTTTGCGAAGGCGTGCTTCACCTTCACGACCTGGGAGGCGCAATCCGAGGTCGAGTACGAGAAGAAACATGCCGGGTACGTGACGCACTCACCGTCGAAGCACTCGGTGCGCTCGTCGGGCGTGACGACCATCTTCTGCGTGACGTCGAGGTACGAGGCCTCGCCGACGTGGCCGGTCCACTCCTCGTCCTTGTCGTCGGCGCGCTCCATGTGAAGCGCGTCCGGGCTCGACGGGTCGCTCTCCCAGTAGGAGACCGGCTGCACCGTGACACCGTCGAAGAAGAAGTTCAGGCCGATGCCGACGTAGTCGGTTGCCTGGTTCTTCGACCAGTCGATGCGGACGAACTCGCGGTCGTTCCACGGACGCTCCGTGGACTCGATGATGCGGTTCGTCTCCTCACCCGTCGTTGCGTTGTAGTCGCGGATGATGTCGAACTGGCTGGAGATGTGCCAAGCGGCGAGCGGCATGCCGGCGTACTTCTCCGGGCTCTCCTGATAGACGTCTTCCGTGCCCTGGATCTGCTCGTAGGCGCGACGGGCGTAGATCGTGTCTTCCTGGATGTCGAAGCGGACCTTCATCAGCTCCGACGACATGCCGATGAACGCGGACGACGAGGTCGGCGGTGCATCGGTGATCGTCTGCAGGTAGTACCAGGTGCCGGACAGGTCCGACTTCTTGATGACGTTGGGCTGCACGAACGAGCGGGGGGAGCGCTGCGCGCAGCCAGACGCGAACAGCGTCAGTGCGAGCGTGGCCAGTGTGTACTTCATCAACCTCATGTTTGTTCGCGCCTCCAAATGATGAATCGAGCTTCTAAATTTTCAGTCCCCGGAACCTGAGGACGACTTGAGCTACTGCAGCCGGAACGAGCTGGCTTTCGCCTGCGTCGACGCCTTCTTCTTGCCCTGGATTGCCGAGGCGATGTGGTCGATGGAGATCGACGTGCCGAACGAGACGGTCGTGAATGCGTTGTAATCCGTCGAGATGATGCCCTGGCGGTAGGTCGAGTCGGGCTTCCACATCGGCGCCGAGTTGATCCACGAGAGCGAGAAGCCGATCCACTGGAACGGCTGGTACGTGACGGAAGCCCAGAAGGTCTGGTAGTCGCGACGACCGGGACGCCACAGCTGCGAGTTCGAGTTGTCGGCGACCGCCGAGCCGTTACCGCAGAGGTTCGTCTGCTGACCCTGCACGATCTGCGTGCAGCCCTGCCCGTACGGATAGTTGTTGGAGACGATGTAGAGGACATCGGCCGACCACTTGTCGTTGAACTGCAGGCCACCCGAGATGATGGAGAGCAGCGCGAAGTTGGTGTTGAGGCCGCCGACCGTGGACTGGCGCGACGGGTCCGCGTAGAAGTTCGACAGGCCGCTGCCCGTGCCACCGTCGTAGTAGTTGCCCCCCTGCGTGCTGGCGGTGCCGTTGTCGCCGCCCGTGTAGTGCGCCGTCGCGTCCTTGTGAAAGCTCTTGTTCACGCCGAAGCTGAAGCCGAGGCGGACGCGACCCTTCCAGAAGGTGCGCGACAAGCCGAGGCTGGGCGTGATGGACAGGAGCAGCGTCTGGTAGCGGCTCTCGGCCGAGCTCGGGAAGATGAAGCGCAGCGCCGGGCTGATCGAGATGAGCGCCTTCGGGATCTTGTAGACGGACGGGAGGCGTAGCGTGAGCCACGTGTCGGAGTAATCCGCGCGGCGGTGGGCCGAAGACGGATTGCAGTACTGGATCGACCCCGGATCGACCACGCCGCCGTTCGTCGATACATTCGGTTGGCCGCAGGTGCCCTGGGGAGAAGACGTGGTGTTGCCGGAGAAATAGGCATCCTCCGTGCCCGCGAGACCCGCCGTCACGACGAAGCGCCCGGTGAGCTGCATGTTCTTGAGCGGACCATTGCGGAGCGACGAGAACGCGCGGCCGATGTCCCACGACGGCTCGAAGTAAAAGCTCAGCGAGTTGCTGTAGTTGTGGCCCACGTTGTTCAGGTTCGAGCCGTCGTAGATCCCGAGGTCGAAGTGGAAGCCACTGTACTTGGGCGTCTCCGTCTTGTTCTCATCCACGAGCAAACCCGACGTCTGCGCCACGGCGTGACCCTGGAGGGCCGACGCGAGCATCGAAACCGTGAGTAGCGCTACTTTCAACCTGTTCCACATCGTAGTTGCCGCTCCGTCATCCGGTTCATGCCAGCAGCTTTTGACCGCCGCCAACAAGAAACCCCTGGAATGAATCGCCCGCTCCGGATGCCTTCAAGTTCCGTTCCAGCTCTGTTTCGAGCCGTTCTGAAGCTTCCCGGAGCGCCAGGCGGCCTTAGACCACGTGTTTTCTGGGCTGTCCACGGGAATATGGGCGCTGCACTCGCGTTAGTGGATTAACGCCGTGACAGAAATGCCCTCCTTTCCTTGAATTGTATTTAGTTAC
>JAYTLP010000551.1:0-6899 GCA_043729375.1 Myxococcales bacterium | reverse complement strand
GTGCCGAACACGGAGAAGTTGATGGTTCCCTCGAGGGTGGGCGTGACCTCCGGTTGCGGGCAGCTCTGGTTGAGCGCGAGCGTGGCGCGGACGTTCGAGGTGGGCCCCACGGCGATGTCGGTTCCGAGGGCGAGCGCCACGGGGACATCGGCGGCCATGTTGATGAAGAGGGCGTCAGCCTCGTTGATGTGCGCGCCGTCGGACTGGACGCGGATCTCGAGGCGGTTCTGCAGGATGAGGCGCTGGATGTCGTTGATGGGCTCGGCGCCGAAGAACGACGGGTGCATGGCGTACGGGATGGGATTGCCGTCGTCGCCGTAGGAGAAGTTGTGCCCCGTCTGGGATCCGACGTTCCGCTTTGCGCACTGGCGGATGAACACGCTGCCGTCGACCGCGCCCGTGCCGGAGCCGACCGTGCAACCGCCGGCACCTGCGGCGAGAGCGAGCATGGAGGTGAGCCAGCGGGACATGCTCCGTTCAGCCTAGCGCCGTCGCGTTGACAAGGAAAGTCACGTCGCTAGGATGCAGCGCGATGGACAAGACGTTTCGCGACGCAGCTTCCGCTCTCCACGATCTCTTCGACGGAGCGACGCTGCTCGCCGGGGGCTTTGGCCTCTGCGGCATCCCGGAGAACGCCATCTCCGCCATCTTCGCGCGCGGCACGAAGGACCTCACGGTCGTGTCCAACAACTGCGGCACCGACGACAAGGGGCTCGGCGTGCTGCTCAAGACGCGGCAGATCAAGAAGATGATCTCGTCGTACGTCGGCGAGAACAAGGAGTTCGAGCGGCAGTTTCTCGACGGCTCGCTCGAGGTGGAGCTCTGCCCGCAGGGCACGCTCGCCGAGCGCCTCCGTGCGGGCGGCGCCGGCATCCCCGCCTTCTACACACCGACGGGCGCGGGCACGAGGCGCGCCGAGGGGCGCGAGGTACGCGACTTCGACGGCCGCCCGCACGTGCTCGAGACGGCGCTGCGCGGCGACTTCGCCATCGTGAAGGCGTGGAAGGGCGACCGCTTCGGCAACCTCGTGTACCGGAAGACGTCGCGCAACTTCAACCCGATGGTCGCCACCGCCGGCAAGGTCACCATCGCAGAGGTCGAGGAGCTGGTGGACGTGGGCCAGCTGGGCGGCGACGACATCCATACGCCCGGCATCTACGTGAAGCGCATCTTCCAGGGACGCGACTACGTCAAGCCCATCGAGCAGCGCACCACGCGGCCACGTCCGTGAGTACGTGGCAGGCGGTCGCGACCGTGCCGGATCCGGGCACCGCCGACCTGCTCCGCGAGGTGCTGACCGAGGGCGGCGTCGCCGACGTGCAGGTCCGCTCCACGACGGGCATCCCGTACATGCCGCGCGCGCATGCGCTGCAGTACGAGGTGCGCGTGCTCGTCACCGACGTGGACCGCGCGCAGCTCCTGCTCCGCGACTACGAGGAGGTCATCGCACCTGCCGCCGCCGGTGAGGCGGCACGCTCGCTCTCCACCGAAGAGGACGATGCTCCCTCGCAGATTCGCGGTCGCTGGGTGTTGTGGGTGGCCGCCGCAACGCTGCTCGCGATCTTTCTGCCTCGCCTGTTCCTGTTCGTCACGAGAGGACCCTGAGAGGGTCACGGAGAGCTCATGCCCCTCGATCGCAACCAGATGGCCGCCCGAGTCGCTCGCGAGCTCGAAGACGGCTTTTACGTCAACCTCGGCATCGGCCTTCCCACGCTCGTCGCCAACCACGTCCCCGCCGGCATCGAGGTGATCCTCCAGTCGGAGAACGGCATGCTCGGCATCGGGCCGTTTCCGTTCGAAGGGGACGAGGACGCCGACCTCATCAATGCGGGCAAGCAGACGGTCACGGAGCTGCCCGGCTCGTCGTACTTCTCGTCTGCAGACTCGTTCGCGATGATCCGCGGGGGCCACATCGACATCTGCGTGCTCGGCGCGATGCAGGTGTCGAAGAGCGGCGACCTCGCCAACTGGATGATCCCCGGCAAGATGATCAAGGGCATGGGCGGCGCGATGGATCTCGTCGCCGGCGCGCGCCGCGTCGTCGTGCTGATGGAGCACACGGCCAAGGGCGAGAGAAAGATCCTCGACGCGTGCTCGCTGCCGCTGACGGCCATGAAGGCCGTGCATCGCATCGTCACCGACCTCGCCGTCCTCGACGTGACGAAGGACGGTCTCGTGCTCCGCGAGCTCGCGCCCGGCGAGACGGTCGAGTCGGTGCAGGCGCAGACGGAGCCGAAGCTGCTCGTGCCCGAGCCACCGCTCAGCATGCTCTGAAAAACCGTCGCCGAGTGACAGCGATGTCGTGGTCGCGGCGCGCGCGCGGGTCGCAAGCCGCCGATGTCGAAAGTGGCGCGCACGGTGCAGATGGCACACTCATGATGAGACCATCGATCCTCTCGCTCGTCCTCACCCTCGCCGCCTGCGGAAGCGGCAAGCTGCCCGTGGGGGCTCCGGCGACCCACCGCGCTGTGGCGACCTCTTGCGGGGCAAGCGGATCCGGCGCCATCGCGTGTATGAGCCCCGCTGGGACGACCGGGGATTGCTCGGTCTCGAGCGACTGCACCGCGGGTACCAACGGGCGCTGCCTCACCGGACGCGGTCCGTGCTTCTGCTCGTACGACGCCTGCAGCTCCGACACCACCTGCGGCCCGGGCAAGCTCTGCGAGTGCGGCGGCGGCACCGGGAACAACGCAGCCTCGAACCGCTGCGTCGTCGCCGACTGCTACAACGACTCCGACTGCGGCACGGGCCAGTTCTGCGCGCCCGCCCTCGACGAGTTGTGCGGCAACTACATCGGCGTGACGGCCTACCGCTGCACCACACCGAAGGACAGGTGCCGCGTCGACGCCGACTGCCAGGGCGATGGGGGCTCGTTCGCCTACTGCAACTACTCGAGCGAGCTCGGCCTCTGGGCCTGCACCACGACCCTGTGCGCGGGGTGAGGGCGCTGATCCTCCTGATCCTCTTCGCCGGCTGCAGCGCGTCAGGGCTGGCGCAACACAGCGATGCAAGCGTGCCGACGGTGAGCGGGCCGCCCACGGAGCATCGTCCGATGGTGACGAGCTGCGCTCCGACCAGCACGGTCGGCAGTTGCAGTCCGACCGCCCCCGACATGGGGTCGACTTGCACGAACGACAGCCAATGCGCGGCGCCAAGCGCCCGCTGCCTGAGCACACGATCCGGTAGCTGCGAGTGCTCGTCGGACGCGTGCAGCACCGACTCGGACTGCCAGGGTGGCTCGTTGTGTGCGTGCTCGACGTCGGGCTACAGCGGCCTCGAGGGTCGGCAGAACCACTGCGTGCCCACCAACTGCCACACCGACGGTGACTGCGACCCGGGCCAGTACTGCGCACCGTCACTGGACGAGATATGTGGGACCTTCCTCGGTGTCACCCGGTGGGCCTGCACGACGCCGAAGGACACCTGTCGCCTGGACAGCGACTGCGCCACCTTCGGCGTCGGCGTCGGCGCCACCTTCGGCGTCGGCGTCGATTTCTCGTACGCGCCGCCGCACTGCATTTACTCCCCGGCGCTCGGCTACTTCGCGTGCAGCACAGCGCAATGCGCGGGCTAGCCGCGCTCTGCCTCGTCGGCTGTGGCGCTGCGCCCACCGACGGCGAGCGCTACCTTCGCGATGGCGCGTTTCGGCGCGCGGCGCTCGAGGCGTCGCTCGTCTCGACGGACAACGCGTATGCCAGGCTGCGGCTCTCGCATTACGGGCGCGACTGGGATGCGTTGCCCGAGTGGAACCCTGCGACCGCGCCCGCGGGCGAGCAAATCACCGCGCTCGATCTCGACGATCCGCGGCTCGGCGAGCACGCATTTTTCCGCTACCCGGCGCAGCTCGTGCCCGCAGCGACCAAGGACGTACCGCACCTCGTCGAGGTCAGGCTCGCGGACGGCACTGTCAGTCCAGCGCTGTCGTGCGCGAGCTGTCACAGCCGCGTCGTGGGTGGCGTCACCGTCCCCGGGCTCGCCAACCAGGCTCTCGACGTGGGCGCGATCTTCGGGGCCGCCTGGCCGCCCGGGCACGTCGACGTGTCGGGCAGCGGCGACGAGCCGCCCATCGCCATCGCCGATCTCCGCGCCGTCTCGCTGCAGCACAACCTCCAGGCGTCCGGTGAGGTGCGAAACGCCCGCGTCGCGCTCGCCATCCGCATCGAGACGCTCATCATCACGTCGCATGGCGCCGTGCTGCGCCCGCCACGAGGGGTGACGCTCGCCCTCGCCGACTACCTCGCTACGCTGGCGCCGCCGGCCGTCCCGCGCAACACCGTCTTCGACGCGCATTGCGCGTCGTGCCACGCGGGCGACGAGCTGTCCGGCCCGCCCGTCGACGTCGCGCTCGTGGGCACCGACCCTCGCGCGGCCGAGTCGCCCGATCGTGGCACCGGCGGCTACCGCGTGCCCAGCTTGCGCGGCGTCGGCACGCGCGGCGCGCTGCTGCACGATGCCTCCGTGCCGTCGCTGGACGCGTTCCTCGATCCCGTCCGCGCGGGCGGCCATCCGTTCGCGCAGGCGCTCTGTGATGCAGACCGGGCCTCGCTCGCCGCGTACCTGCACGCGCTGTAGCGGTCCGATTGCAGCTCCGATCGTTGCCTGTTACCGTCGCCGCCTTCCGTAGTCTGGGGTAGGAGCGAGGATGACCGGGAACAGCAAGGACGACGGCAGCATGACCAAGAGCGACCTCGTCGACTCCGTGTCGGCCAAGCTCTCGCTTCCGCGCGGCAAGGCAGAGCTCGTCATCAACGGGGTCTTCGACTGCATGGAGCGCGCGCTCCGCACCGGGGATCGCATCGAGATCCGCGGCTTCGGCACCTTCGAGATCCGTCACTACAAGGCCTACGAGGGTCGCAACCCGCGAACGGGAGACCCCGTCGGTGTCCAGCCAAAGCGCCTCCCCTTCTTCAAGGTAGGCAAGGGGCTGAAGGAGCGCGTCAACCAGGGGCACCTCCCCACGCGCGACGCCGCGTCGACCACGAACACGGCGCGGCCGACCGAGCGCGCTCACTCCCTGACGTAGAGCTGCACCTTCCAGGCCTCCCACGCGGAGGTCGCAAAGGTGGCGAACGGCTTCAGCTTCGCGAGCGCGGCGTCGATGATGGGCGGCCTTGCCGGCCCGCTCTCGGTGAGCTGTTGCGCGGTGCCGTCGCGCCGCTTCGCCATGAGCACAGTGCTGCCGTGCATCGTGTACTTCGCGTCGTCCTCCATGAGCACGAGGACGAGCGCGTCGGGTCCGAGCTCCTTGCGGCACGACTTCACCCACGCGAACGAGACCTCGTCGTGCTTGTCGGAGTCGAGGTCGGTGACGACGAGGGCGCCCGGTACGAGCTGCAGCGTCGCCTCCTTCTTGCAGTCGCGGACCTCGTCGTCCACATGGCCGACGATACGCCACGGCTCGGCGCCGCTGTGCGCCAAGTGCACGACGTGGAGGCTCTGTCCGGTCGGCTCGTCCGTGTGGCTGACCACGACCAGGTGCTCGCCGGTGGCATCGCTGAACGACCGTGCTTCCACGATGGCGCCCTCGACCTCGACACCCCGGGGCAGCCTCTTCACGACTGCATACGGCATCGTCGACTCCACCGCGGACGCGGCACCGCAAGTGAGCAATGAGATGGCGAGGACGAGCGAACGCATGGTCATGGGATGCCGCTCGGTCGTACCCGTGGGCACTCCTTCGGCTGGCGGCGCCATCCTCAGTCGTCCGTAGGCTCGACGCGGATGATGGGCATGGTGCGCTCGGACGGGCGGTGCTCCTCCACGGGCGGCTCGGGTGGTGGCACCCGTGCGGCCGTCGGTAGCGGGGGCGGCCCGACGCGACGCTCGAAGGGCTGCGTGGGCTCGGGGAGCTGCGTCACGTGAGGCGCGAGCGCGACGGGCGGGCTGTCCGCGTCGGCGACCCCGGCGGGGCGCGCGTACTCGTCGAGCTTGCGGTAGAGCGTCTTGCGGTCGAGCCCGAGGCGCTGGGCGGCCCGCGTCTTGTTGCCGCCCTCGGCCTGCAACACGCGGTGGATGTACTCGCGCTCGAGCTCGGCGAGGGTGAGCGAGCGCTGCAGCGCGCCCTGCAGCACGTCGGCCGAGCGGCGCTCGCGCACCTGCGGCGGCAGGTCCTCGGCGTCGATGACCGGCCCCTCGGCCAGCGCGACGGCCCGCTCGATGACGTTCTCGAGCTCGCGCACGTTGCCCGGCCACGGGTACGACAACAGGATCTTGCTGGCGGCCTCGCTCAGCCCACGCAGCTTCTTGCCGGTGCGCCGCCCCGCCTCGTGCAGGAAGTGGTCGACGAGCGCGAGGATGTCCTCGGAGCGATCCCGCAGCGGCGGCAGCACGACCTCGATCACGTTGAGGCGGTAGTAGAGGTCCTCGCGGAACACACCCTCGCGCATCCGTTGCTCGAGGTCACGGTTGGTGGCCGACAGCACGCGCACGTCGATCTTCTCGGAGCGCGCGGCACCGAGCGGACGGAGCTCGCGCTCCTGCAGGACGCGGAGAAGCTTGGCCTGCAGCGCCGGCGAGAGGTCGCCTATCTCGTCGAGGAAGATGGTGCCGCCATCGGCCTCGGCGAACATGCCGGCGCGGTCGGTGCGCGCGTCGGTGAACGCGCCCTTCTTGTAGCCGAACAGCTCGCTCTCGAGGAGCTGGTCCGGGATGGCCGCGCAGTTCACGGCGACAAAAGCCTTCTTCGCGCGCGGTGAGTTGAAGTGCAGCGCGCGCGCGACGAGCTCCTTGCCGGTGCCCGACTCGCCCGTGACGAGCACGTTGGCCGCGGACGTGCCGAGGCGCCGGATGAGCGCGAACACGTCCTGCATCACCGGCGAGCGGCCGATGATGTTCTCGAAGCGGTACGGTCGCGCGACCTCGCGACGGAGTCGCGCGACCTCGTTGCGGAGGACGCGCTC
>JAYTLP010000550.1:0-19338 GCA_043729375.1 Myxococcales bacterium | reverse complement strand
CGACGAGCTGCTCGAGAAGCTCGGTCAGCTCGGCGATCGCGACGCGCGGGTGCGCCGGGTCGAGCTGCTTCTCGAGCTGGAGCGCCCGTCGGAGGCGGCAACCGAGGCGGAGGTACTGGCGACGGCCGGTGACTCGGGATCGCTGCAGCTGCTGGTCGACGCGCGCCGGGCCGAAGGGCACCCCGATCCGCTGGGGCGCGCCCTCGAGCGCCTCGTTGCGGTGACGCGCGATCCTGCGCCGAGGGTCGAGCTCGCGCGGCTCCGCGCCGCTGGCGGGGAGCTCGCGCACGCGCGCATCATCCTCGAGGGAACGCTCCCGCTCGTCGACGAGCACAACCCGGACGCGGCACGCGAGACGATGGAGGTACTCTGCGACGTCCTCATGCGGCAGGGCGACGACGCGTCGCTCGAGGCGGCGCTCGGGCGCCTGGCCGCACTACGCTCCGAGCCGGACGCGAAGGCCCGCGCGCTGGTGTCTCAGGGCGGCGCGCGCGCTCGCCTCGGCAAGCTCGACCTCGCGCTGGTGTCCTATCGCGAGGCCGTCGCCGCCGACGTGACGGATCTCGCCGCGCAGCTGGGCCTCGCGGAGACCGCGCACGGCCTGCGTCTGTGGGACGAGGCCCGTGGCGCGATGGAGCGGGTGTACCAGGCCCAGCCGCGCCCCGATCGAGCCCTCCGGCTCGGTGAGATCGCCGAGCGCCAGAACCGCCTCGCCGACGCCGTGCGGTTCTACGAGACCGCGCTCGAGAGCGGGAGCTCCGGCTCGGAGGCGCAGCGGCTGTACGGTTCGCTGGCGCAGCTGCACCACGCGCGCGGCGAGTGGGAGGCCGAGGCCAGAGTGATGCTAGCCGCAGCGGAGGACGCTCGCACGCCGGACAGCGACTCGACGCGTGCGGGACGGCTCGTGACGGCGGCCGACCTTTTGCGCCGGCGCCTGGGCAAGCTCGACGAGGCGGAGTCCCTCTACGATCGCGCGCTCACGCTGGACCCTGCCAACCTGCCGGCGCTGGATGCACTCGAGGCGATCGCGACCGAGCGGGAAGACTGGGCGCGCGCGGCGCAGGTCCTCTCCCGCAAGGTGGCAGCAACCGCGAAGCGCCCACTGGAACAGAAGGCGATTCTCGGGAGGCTCGCCATCCTCCAGGCCGAGAAGCTGGGCCGAGACGATGCAGCTCGCGAGGCCTACCAGCGGGCGCTCGCCATCGATTCGCGCTTCCGCCCCGCGCTCGTCTTTCTCGCCAAGGACGCGCGCACGCAAGGCGCTCGCGCCGACGAGCTGGAGCGATTGCAGCGCCTCGTCGCAATCGGGCCCGACCCGGCCGACCCGGCCACGCATACCTCCGAGCTCGCAAGGCTGGCCCGACTGTACCTCGACACGGGCCGCGTCGAGGACAGCGAGGCGATCGCGCGCCGGCTCCTCGCGGAGCAGCCACGCCAGGCGGCCGCGCTCGTGTTGCTCGATGAGATCTTCAGCCGCGGCGGCCGCAACGCCGAGCTCGAGACGCTCCTCGGCGTGCGCGCGCAGATCGAGACGGACTTCGAGGCCACGGTCGAGCTCTTGCTGCGCCGCGGAGCCCTCCTCGAGCAGGCCGGCCGGCTCACGGATGCCATCGCGACGTACGAGCGCATCACCTCCCTTGGTCCGGCCCACCTCGGCGCGTGGGGACGGCTCGTGGTGCTGTTGCGCAGTGCGAACGCGTGGCCGCAGCTCACGCACTCGCTCGGGCGTCTCGCAGAGCGGCACCTCGCGGAGGGTCGACGCGACGAAGCGACCACGCTGCTCGTCGAGCAAGCGCATGTGCTACACGACCGGCTCGACGACGCGGCGGGCGCGAGGGCGGTCCTCGAGCGCGCACGAGAAACGGCGCCGGCGTCGCGACTGGTGGCGGGCGGCCTGCTGGCGCTGGCCCGCGGTGCCGGGGACGAAACAGCCGTGGCGAAGCTGCTCGACCAGCTCGTGGAGCTCGAGACCGATCCGCGGGCCCGCGGCATCGCGTTGCTCGAACGCGCCCGCTCGCTCGCCGCGCGCGGAGATATCGACGCGGCGCTGCGTCGGCTGCGCGAGCTCGATTCAGACACGGCGCCCTCGGACGCTCTCCGCCTCCGCATCGACCTCGAGCAGCGAGCGGGTGATCCTGCAAAGGTGGGCGAGCTGCTCGACGGACTGCGTGCTCGCGCGGTGGCGCAGGGCGACGTCGAGCTCGAGCGCCAGGTGCTCGAGCAGTCGCTGCAGCTCCTCGCGGATCGGCCGGGCGCACGAGTGGAGGCGCTTGCTCGCAGGATGGTCGAGCTCGAGCCGCGGCATCGCGATGCGCTCCGTGTACTCGCCGACGTGGCGGGGGCACGCAGCGAGCCTGTGGAGCGCGCGGCGCTGCTCGAGCGTCTGCTCGACGAATCTCGCCGACGCTACGAGGGCGCACCTGCCGAGGTCGCGATCTTGCTCGAGCTCGCCGCGCTCGCCTCCACCCCTGCGCGCGCCGAGGCGAACCTGCGCGAGGCGCTCGAGGCAGCGCCTGCGGATGCGAGCGTGCAGAGGGCGCTGGGCCTTCACCTCGCTGCATCAGGACAGGATATCGAGGCCGCGCAGCACCTCGCCGGGGCAAGCGACGCGCTCGTCGCGGCGGATCAGCTCACGCTCGCAGACGTACATGAGCGGCTCGGGCAGACACAGCGCGCGGCCAAGGCCGTGCTCGCCGCGGGGGAGCTTGCGCCTGCGGGTCGCAGGGCCGCTGCCGCTGCACGGCTGGGCAACGAGGTCGAAGCGCGCAGCGCTGCACTCGAGGCCCTTCGCGCCGACGTGTCGGACGAAGAGGCGCTGCGTCTCCTCCTTCTCGGTCTCTCCCCGGCAGCCGTCATCACGCAGCTCGAGGAGCTGGTCCCCCTCGTCGGTGTGGCTCACGTGGCGGAGCAGCTCGACGACCACGCGCGCACGTGGCAACGCGCCGATGCTCAGCTCGCGCTGGAGCGCGCCATCGCGATCCTGCCATCTGCGAACCGGTGGGTCGCGCTCGCGCGCCTGCTCGAGGGCGACCCCGCTGCCGCCGCATGGACGTCCGCGCTCGCGATCGATCCGGCACGGGCCGAAGCAGCGCTGGGGCGAGCCGCCACGCTCGCGCCCGATGAGGCGCTGGTCGTGCTCGGACGCGCGCTCGACGGTGCGTCCGCATCGCCGGAGCGCGATCGGATCGCGATGCGGGTCGGAGAGCTCGAGGCGGCCCGCGGGAATGGCAGCGCGGCGCTCACCGCATACAGCGCAGCGCTCGGTTCGAGCGAAATCGAGCTTCGCCTGAGAGCCGGACGGGCCGTCGCCGCTGCGGCAAGCGCGCTCGATGACCCGCGGCGCGCCGAGCAGGCGCTCCGGATTGTGCTGGAAACCGGCCGCGCGTCGGACGCGGACGTGCGCAACCTGGCGGAGCTGCTCGTGGCGAGCGGCGCCAGTGCCGAGGCGGTGACGCTCCTCGAGCGCCTCGCGCAGCCGGGACCGATCTACGCAATGGCGCTGGAGCGCGCGGGCGAGACGCGGAAGCTCGCGGACCAGCTCGTGCGCCAGGCCGAGGGGCGTCCGTGGGAAGAGGCTCGCCACGACCTGCTGCGCGCTGCGCAGCTTCACGCCGAGGTGCACGACGAGCCGCAGCGCGCCGCCGAGCTGCTGCAGAAGGCGCTACCGCTCGGGACGACGGATGCAACCCTCTGGGAGCGCCTGGGACTCATCCAGCGAGATCGACTCGGAGACGTCGATCAGGCGGCGCGGTCGTTCGCGCGCGCATTCGCCGCGGACCCGTCGCGACGACATCTCCTCCAGCCGCTCGCCGAGTACCACCACCAGACGGGCGAGTGGGAGCCGGCGCGCGACTACTACCGCTCGCTGGTCGACTCGAAGCTCGCCGAGCCGGCCGCGCTCCCGCTCGTCCACCGTCGGCTCGCCGAGTATGCGCGTCTGCGCGCCGACGCGATCGAGGAGGAGTTGCACCTTCGCGCCGCCGTCGATAACGCGCCCGACCTGATCTCGCTACGGCGACTCGTCGACCTGTACCGCCTCCGCGAGGACAAGCTCAGGCTCGAGCAGGCGCTGTTGCAGCTCGCGGATATGGCGCCCGCGGCCGAGCGGCTCGGTACGCTGCGCGAGGCGCGCGAACTGATGGGGCCCGCGCCGCACGCGGAGCTGGACGAGCGCATCTTTGCGCTCGATCGCAACGACGTGGCCGCGCGCGAGCGCCTGAATCGCCGCCTCCGCGAATCCGAGGACCCCGGGCCGCTCCTCGACCGTCACGAGCGCGCCCTCGACGAGTCGATCGCCGACGGAACGATCACGGGTCCCGAGCTCTTCATCGACCTCGGCGATGCGAGCGTGGAGCACGGCGACACCGAGCGCGCCGCGCGGCTCTTCACCACGGCCGTGAAGCTCGGCGGCGGAACGTCGGCGGTGCGCGCCGCCGTTGCTGCTCTGCGCAAGCTCGGACGGGCAGCGAACGCCATCGTGCTCGTCGAAGCGCAGCTCGCCCAGGACGACGTCGCCGGACGCGAGGAGCTCGACGCAATCCTGCTCGAGCTCTTCCTCGAGGTCGCACCCGAGCGCGCACTCCCCCACTTCGAACGTGCTCGCGCGCGAGGGGTTCAGCTTTCGATCGAGGCGCCGCAATATCGACGCCTGCTCGCCGGTCAGGCTCGCTTCGAGGAGCTCGCCACGGAGCTCGACCGTGCTGCAGCCACGACGGCCGGTGCCGACCAACTTGCGCTGCGTCTCGAGGCCGCGGAGCTGTTCGAGGGTCCGCTTCGCCAGCCCCGCGACGCCGCGCGACGGCTCGCTTCGCTCTTCGACGATCATCCCGCGCGGCGCGACCTCGCCGCGCGTGCGCGCACGTTGTACCTGGCAGGAGGCGAGCCCATCTACGCGCTCGGCATCGTCGACAAGGAACTCGAGCTGGCCGAGCCCGACGAGGTCCCGCAGCTCAAGATCACACGGGGCGAGATCTTGCTCGCTGCCGACGCCGACGCCGAGGCCGAGGCCGAGTTCCTGCACGCGCTCATCACGACCAAGCGCGTGGGTCGCGCGCACGCCGCGCTGGCAGACGTCTACCGCAAGCGCGGCGACCTCGCGAGCGCGCTCGAGCACCTCATCGCGGCGGCCGACGCGCCGGACCTCGAGCCTGCGCGCGCCGCAGCATGCGCGGTGGACGCGGCCGACGTGCTGCTCGGCGAAGGGGACTCCGGCACGGCAGAGCGGCTCTATCAGCTTGCGGCCGCACTGGACCCAGCTGACCGTCGCGCACTCGATGCGCTGATCGGAATCGCCGCTGCGCAGGGAGATCATGAGCGTCAAGCGGAGCTTCTCGGGCGAGCGGCGACGCTCACCGCCGACCGCCGAGAGCGCGCCCGGTTGCTGCACGCGCGCGCGCGCTTGTTCGAGATCGAGCTCGGTCGCGACCTCGATGCGTACCGGGCCTACCGCGAAGCCGTCGCCTGCGATTCCACGCTGCGCGATGCTGTGCGCGCGCTGCGAGTGCTTGCCGAAGCACGAGGCGAGTGGGCGGTCGCGGGCGAGCAGCTCCATCGCGAGGCCGCTCTGACGCAAGACGACGTGGAGCGCGCGCGCATCCACCTCCGCCTCGCGCAGATTCACGAGGAGAAGCTGTTCGACAGCGGAGCCGCGCTGCACAACCTGGAGGAGGCCGCGAAGCTCCTCGGCGACCGGCGCCTCGATCCGTCGGAGAGCCCGTGGGCGGGATTGGTGAGGCTGTATTCCGAAGCGCAGCGCCTGCCAGACGCGGCTGAAGCAGCCGATCAGCTCGTCGCCGCGCTCCCCGAGGAGGCGCTGCCGTCCACTCGTTCCGAGGCGATCGCGCGCGCTGGCGTGTTGCATGCGCGGGCGGGTCACCACGAGCTCGCGGAGATACGTCGTGGGGAAGCGGCGCTTGCGGCGCAGGCGCTGCCGCTCTACGACGACGCGTTCGCGTTTGCCTCGCCCGCCGAGCAACGGCGGCTCATCCAGGAGCGCCTCGTCGGCCAAGCACTTGGTGACGTACGCCTCACGCTGCTCCGTCGTCTGCTTTCGCTCCTCGAGGCAGAGGAGGACGTCGACGAACTCGATCGCTGGGCGCGCATGCTCCTCGCAGAGGCGCCCGACGACCCCCACGCCTTCCTCGCCCGCCGTCGCGTGCTCGAGTCGCGAAAGGACACGACCCTGCTCGTGGATCTCCTGCGCTCGCGCGCAGCCATCACATCCGACCCGCACGAGCGCGCAGAGCGTCGCTACGAGGCAGGCCGACTCGGCGAGATCGAGCACCACGACATCGCCGGCGCGGCCGCGGACTACGAGGCCGCGCTCGAAGCCGACCCGGAGCACCTCGCGGCGCTGGACGCGCTTGCGGACCTCTCGTTCCGCACCCGCCACCTGCAGCGGGCGCGGGCGCTCTACGACCGACTCGGCGATCGGTCCGGGCTGCTGGCCGGCGATGAAGTTTCGCGGCGACGCGGCGAGCTTGCGGAAGAGTCCGGTGACCTGGCCGCGGCACGTACGGGGTACGCGAGAGCAACGGCGCTCAATTCCGGAAACCTCGCCGCACAGCAGGCACTGGCTCGCGTGGCCATGCGACTAGGCGACGATCGCAGCGCGTACGTGGCGTTGAGAGCCGTGCTCGAGCTGTTACCCCGCGAGTCGATGGACCGGCCAGTCGAGCTGCGGCGCCACCTCGGCGAGCTGGCGGCTCGCCTCGGCGAGCTGGCCGATGCGCGCTCGCTGCTCGAGTCACTGCTCGGTGAAGATCCGGACCGCCGCGAGGTGCAGGTGGCGCTGACGGACGTTTACGAGCGATCGTCGGCGTGGCGCGAGGCCGCAGCGCTGTACGAGCGGCGTCTCCAGCACGCGGATCGCGACGACGAGCGTGGAGAGCTCCTCTTCCGTCGGGGCGAAGCGCTGCTGCGCGCGGGCGACCACGACGATGCGAGCGATGCGTTTCTGAAGGCCGCCGACCTGAACCCCACCCACGCGCCGACACTTCGTCGGCTCGTGAGGCATTACCTCCACGCCGGCGAGCTCCAGGCGATGCAGGAGGTCGTGGAGGAGATCGAGTCGCTCGGGGCGCCGCTCGGCGACGCCGCGATCGACGCCGGCATCGGCCTGTCGCTGCGTGGTGACGAAGCCCGTGGAGCAATCGTCGCGGCGCTCGCGCAACCCACCCCGGCGATGATCGCGGACACGATTGCAGCCCTTCCGTGGCCCGCGCCGCCGAGCCTCGAGGTGGCGCTTCGAACGGCGCTGCGCGCGGTCGGTGGTGGTGCTGCCGCGCGGGCACGGGTCGTCCCGGAGCTCGAGGCTGCCCTCGAGCGCGCTCCTGGTCGGCACACGCTCCGCTACACGCTTGCGCTCCTCCACGAGCAAGGCGGTCGACGTCTGCGCGCGCGGCAACAGCTCGAGCTCCTCTCGTTCCTCGCCCCACCGTCGGCGCCTGGCGAGACACCCGATCTGCACACGCGCATTGCCGCGCTCGCGAGCGCACCGCTACCGACGCCGAGCGCGGATCAGGTCGTCGCGCTGGCCGCTCGCGGCCCGCTGCGCGACGTGCTGTCGGACCTCGGACCGCTTGCGCTCGGGCTCGCCGTCGCGCCGCTCGAGGTCGAAGCGGCTCCGGAAGTCGAAGCCCTGGTTGCGCCGGTCGCCACGATCTTCGGCTACCCGCGCATCGAGGTGGCCCTGCTCGCACGCCTCGCCGACCCGGCCTGGTGCGAGCCGAGCCGGCCGCCACGCCTTCTGCTCCAGACCAGGCTTGCGTCCGACCCGGGTGCGGTCCGCTTCGCCGCTGCCAGCGCGCTGCACGTGCTGCACGCGGGACTTGGCCTCCTCCAGGGTCGTACCGTCGAGGATGTCGCCTCTCTGCTCCGCGCCGCAGCCATCATCTTCCTCCCGGATCTGCGCGCGGACGGGCCGTTCGTTAGGGCATGGCAGGCCGAGCTCGGCGCACTCGGCGTCCGGCCGGACGCGATTCCCGAAGCAACTCGTGCGCGTCTCGAAGTGTCGCTCGCGACGCTGATGTCCGATCGGGCGGCGGCCGATCACGCGAGCATCTACGCCGAGGCCGAGCGCCTCACTGCAAATCGCGTGGCGTACGTCGTGACGGGCGACCTGCGCGCAGGACTCGAAGCGCTCGCCGGGTTGCTCGCGAGCGACGACCGCGTCATTGCCCTCCGCGAGGACCCAGCTCTCGCGGACCTCGTGAGCTTCGCGCTGTCGCTGTCGCTGTCGACGTAGCCGAAGCTGCGGTCGCGCGCTGACTACCTGACCTTCGTACCCTCGTACGTCTTCACGATGACGTCGTGTTTGCCCTCGCCACGGAGACGACCGCCCCAGGTCTGGGCATCGGTCAGGTGGCGGCCGGACGGCAGCACCTTCGCGTAGCGTGCGAGCTGGTCGAGCGCGCGTGCCAGATCGGTGCCTGCGACCATGCGCGCCTCGCCGAGCAGTGCCTGAAAGAACGTGTCGTCGACGAGATCCGTCTCCAGCAGCCCCGCAGCTTGGTCGACGCTCATCGCGCGCTCGACCTCCGTTGCGGCATCGGTCCAGCGGCGCAGGGCAAGCAGCGCGCGCGCCCTGTCCAGCACGGGCTCCGGGTCGAGCGGATCGCGCTGCTCTGCCTCGGTGCCGGCCACCAGCGCCTCCTCGTAGCGCTCGTCGTCGATGAGCTTCGATGCGAAGCTGCGTCCGTAGTTCTCGCCCACCTGGCTACGCGACCCCGGCGAGCTGGCGGAGCACGTACTGCAGGATCCCGCCGTGCTTGTAGTAGTCGACCTCGTTCGGCGTATCGATGCGCAACCGCACCTTGAACGACTTCTTGCCCCCGTCGACATCGACGGTGAGGTCCTGGCCCGGCCTGACGCCGGATGCAATGCCGGCGATGGAGAACACCTCCTTGCCGGTGAGCCCGAGCGTGGTCACATCCTCGCCCGCCTTGAACTCGAGCGGGAGGACGCCCATGCCGACGAGGTTGGAGCGGTGGATGCGCTCGAAGCTCTTGGCGATGACGGCGCGGACGCCGAGGAGGCGAGTGCCCTTCGCGGCCCAGTCGCGCGAACTCCCGGTGCCGTACTCGGCGCCGGCGAGCACGACGAGCGGCACGCCCTCGACCTGGTACTGCATGGCGACGTCGTAGATGCTGAGCGGCTCCGACGGCGTGGTGGTGCCCTTGTCGAAGTGGACTGCGTAGCCGCCCTCGATGGCGACCATCGCATTGCGGAGGCGGATGTTCGCGAAGGTGCCACGCATCATGACCTCGTGGTTGCCGCGGCGCGCGCCGTACGAGTTGAAGTCCTCGACCGCGACGCCGTGCTCGGCGAGGTACTGCGCCGCCGGACTCTTCTTCGAGATGTTGCCGGCCGGCGAGATGTGGTCGGTGGTGACCGAGTCACCGAGGACGGCAAGGCACCGTGCGCCGACGACGTCGGTCACGGGCTTCGGCGTCTTCGTGATGCCGTCGAAGTACGGCGGGTTCGCAACATAGGTGCTCTTCGGATCCCATTTGAACGTGGTGCCGGTGGGGACCTCGAGCTTCTTCCACGCAGCGTCGCCGTCGAACACGGTGGCGTACTCGCTCTTGTACTGCTCGGGCTTCACGGAGGCCGACAGCGCGGCCTGCACCTCTGCGGGCGTCGGCCAGATGTCGCGCAGGTACACGGGGCCGTCGGTGTTGTGGCCGAGAGCGTCCTTCTCGAAGTCGATGTCGACGCTGCCGGCCAGCGCGTACGCGACGACGAGCGGCGGCGAGGCGAGGAAGTTCATGCGCGCGAGCGGGTGCACGCGCCCCTCGAAGTTGCGGTTGCCGGAGAGGACGCTGGCAACGACGAGCTCGTTCCTGGTGATGGACTCGGAGATCCCGTCCGACAGCGGACCCGAGTTGCCGATGCACGTGGTGCAGCCGTACCCCACCAGGTTGTAGCCGAGCTTGTCGAGCGCCTGGGAGACGCCGGCTTCGTCGAGGTAGCGGGTGACGACCTTCGAGCCCGGCGCGAGCGACGTCTTCACCCACGGCTTGGTGGTGAGGCCCTTGGCGACCGCCTTCTTCGCGAGGAGCCCTGCGGCCATCATGACGGCTGGGTTCGAGGTGTTCGTGCACGACGTGATGGCGGCGATGACGACCGAGCCGTCGCCGATCTCGAAGTGCTTGCCGTCTTCCTTCACGGCGTAACGCGCCTTCACGCGCGCATCGACGTCGAGCGCGGCCTTCGACTTCTCGCCCATCTCGGGCAGCGCCTTGCGGAACGTGGCCTTCATGTCGACGAGCTCCACCCGATCCTGCGGACGCTTCGGACCCGCGAGCGACGGCTGCACGGTGGCGAGGTCGAGCTCGAGGACGTCGGTGAACGTCGGATCCGGCATGTCGGCCGTGTGGAACATGCCCTGCTCGCGCCAGTATGCCTCGACGAGCTGGCAGTGCGCCTCGTCGCGACCGGTGAAGCGCAGGTAGGAGATGGTCTCCTTGTCCACGGGGAAGAAGCCCATCGTTGCGCCGTACTCGGGCGCCATGTTGGCGATGGTCGCGCGATCGGTGAGCGGCAGGTTGGTGATGCCCGCGCCGAAGAACTCGACGAACTTTCCGACGACCCCCTTCTTGCGGAGCATCTGCGTGACGGTGAGCACGAGGTCGGTCGCCGTGGCGCCGGGGTTGAGCTGGCCGTGCAGTCGAAGGCCGATGACCTGGGGGATGAGCATCGAGATGGGCTGACCGAGGAGCGCGGCCTCTGCCTCGATTCCGCCGACGCCCCAGCCGAGCACGCCGAGCCCGTTGATCATCGTGGTGTGCGAGTCGGTGCCGACGACACTGTCGGGGTAGACGACGCCGTGCTTCTCCATGACGGAACGCGCCAGGTACTCGAGGTTGACCTGGTGGCAGATGCCCACGTCGGGCGGCACGACGCGGAAGCCCTCGAACGCCTGCTGGCCCCAGCGGAGCAGCTCGTACCGCTCGCGGTTGCGCTCCATCTCGAGCTTTGCGTTGAGCGAGAACGCCTGCTCGGTGCCGAAGTGATCGACCATGACGGAGTGGTCGATGACGAGGTCGGCGGGCTCGAGCGGGTTGATGCGCGACGGGTCGCCACCGAGCGCCACGATGGCCTCGCGCATCGCCGCCAGATCGACGACCGCGGGGACGCCGGTGAAGTCCTGCATCAGCACACGCGATGGGTAGAATGCGATCTCGCGATCGGGCTCGGCCTTCGGGTTCCAGTCGATGAGCGCCTCGATGTCGGCCTTCTTCACGACGCGGCCGTCTTCCTTGCGGAGTAGATTCTCGAGCAGGATACGCAGCGAGATCGGCAGGCGTGCCACCTTCGCCGCCGCGCCCGCGATGGCGTCGAGCCGGTAGACCGCGACGGTCTTGCCCCCTGCCGTGAGATTCCCCTTCGTCGAAAAGCTGTCGGACATGTCGTTTCCCTCGTCTGTGGTGCCGTTGGCCAAAGCTAGCGTCGTGCTTTCTTGTGCGGTCGTGCCTTCTTCGCGGCGGGCTTCTTCTTCGCGGCGGGCTTTGCAAGCAGCGCGGCGGGACCGGCGAAGTAAGCCTGCATGGGCTCGAAGTAGTGCTCCACCCAGCCTGCCTCGTAGTCGGCGCCCTGTCGGTCGGGGATTTCGCTGTGCAGGAGCGTCACCTCGGTGCCGCCGGGCGCGGGCGCGAAGAGGATCTCGAGCCGCGACTCCGCAGCGCCCTGCGGGAAGTCGAGGCTACGCCAGCCCTGCACGATGCGACGCCCCGGCTCGAGCTCGAGGATGGTGCCCTCGGCGTACCCATCGGCTGCCGTGTGACGTCCGCCGACGTACGGCTCCACGGTGGCCTGGCTGCCGGTCATCTCACCATGCTCGTCGGCGTCGAGCCACGCCGCGTAGATGCGCGACGGAGTGGCGGGGATCAGTGCCGAGAGACGGATCGATTGCAACGCCATGGTGCTCCTTCGTGGGCGCGCAACCGTGCCGCCGACGGCGCGCATCCTAGCAGAGCTCGACCCGGGCCAGTGCTCCCATCCGCTTCCTTCGTGACGGGCCGAGGGCCCGGCCCCGTCGTGGAGGAGCTCGACGAGGATCTCGAGTGACTCCACTATGCGTGGGCCGGGACGGTTGAAGTACTGGTTGCCGTCTGCGAGGTACACACGGCCGTCGCGCACGGCCCGCAGGCCGGACCACGCGGGGTGCGCCTCGAGCACGCCCATGTCGAGGCGCGTCCGCGGACGCGAGAAGCCGCACGGCACGACGAGGACGACGTCGGGATCCGCGGCGACGAGCGCCTCGAACGAGAGGTAGGTGCTGTGCGTGCCGGCCTCACCGAACACGGCGCGCCCGCCCGCCAGCTCGACGAGCGCGGGCATCCAGTTGCCGGCGCCCATGAGCGGCTCGATCCACTCGATGCAGGCGATGGTCGGTGGCGGGGCCGAGCCCCGTCGAGCGTTGGCGTCGGTCGAGATCGACGCCATGCGACCGCGCAGCACCGGTGCGAGGGCGGCACCGGCCGCCGGGACGCCGAGGACGGTGGCCACCTTGCGCAGGTCGACGAAGATGTCCTCGAGTCTGTTGGGCTGCAGCGCGACGACGCATGGACGGCTCGACACCATCGCCAGCACGGCCAGCTCCACGTCTCGCAGGCTCACCGCGCACACCTCGCACTGGGTCTGCGTGATGACGACATCGGGCCGCACCGCGTCGAGCCCGGCGGCATCCACCCGGTAGATTGCAAGCGCTTCCCGCACGAGCGCGTGTAGCTGGGCGTCGATTTGCGCAGACGTCGGAACGAGCCCTGTCTCGGGACGGCGCTCCACGTGCAGCTTCGGCTCGGTGACGACCGGCAGCGCCAGCACCTCCGGCGGGTAGTCGCACTCGTGCGAGCGCGCGACCATGCGATGCCCCTGGCCGAGCGCCCACACCATCTCCGTCGAGGACGGCAGCAACGATACGATCCGACTCATCTCGGCCGCACTTTACGGCCGTGTTATCGTGCAAACAATGGACGCGTCACCTCGTTTTCGTGCGGTCCTCGACTCGATCCTCCAGCAGACCCGCAGCGCAGGCGAGCGCTCCGTCGCGCTGTCTCGCCTCGCGCTCTGGTTGCTCCTCGGCGTGCGGCTCGCGGTGACGCGCTCCGAGCATGGACAGGACCCGCGCCGGCTCTTCACACTCGGCGCGGTCCTCTTCATCAACGTGATCTCGACCGTCGTCGTGCATGTCGCGCTACGCAAGCCGGATCCCCGCCGCGAGAGCATCGTTGTCGGCGGCTCCGTGCTCGTGGATTCGCTCTCGGTCGGGCTCGGCCTGTGGGCGCTCGCGCTGTGGCCCCCCGACGACTACCTCGGCATCTTCCAGTCCCCGTCGACGGCGTTCGTGCTCCTCGCCGTCGTCGCCGCCGCGCTTCGTTTCTCGGTGCCGCTCGTATCGCTCGGCCTCGTGCTCAATGGCGCGACGCTCGCATCGCTCTTCTGGTACGAGCACGTTTTTCACCACCGTACCCTGCACCTTGAGGCCGCGCTCACGGTAGCAGCCATGTACTGCACCTTTTCGACGCTGTCCTTCTCCATCGTCATTCGCGGCCGGCAGCTCATGATCGACGGCTCGACGAGCGTGCTCGACACGGCGCGGGTCGCCCGGCACCTCGGCGCGTACGTCTCCGAGGAAGTCGCCGAGCGCGCGCTGTCGGGACAGGAGCTCGCGCTCGGTGGCCAGCGCAAGCCGGTCGTGTGCCTCTTCTCCGACCTGCGCAACTTCACGCGCTACTCGGAGCAGATCGAGCCGGAGCAGCTCGTGGCCGAGCTCAACGAGTACCTCGAGGCGATGGTCGGCGCCATCGAGACGGAAGGCGGCGCCATCGACAAGTTCATCGGCGACGCCATCATGGTCGTGTTCGGCATGAACGAGACGAGACCCGACGACGCCGCGCGAGCGCTCCGGACCGCGCGCGCCATGCAGCGTGCGCTCGCGCAGCACAACGCACGGCGCTCGGGGCAAGGTCTTCATCCGATGGCTCAGGGCATCGGCATCCACATGGGCATCGCAGTCGTCGGCAACATCGGCACGGCGTCGCGCCTGCAACAGACGGTGGTAGGGAGCGTCGTCAACATCGCGAGCCGGCTGGAGTCGGCCACGAAGCAGCTCAACGTCGCGGTGGTCTTCTCCGCGGAGGTCGCCACTGCAGCGCGCCTGCATGCCAACGATCTCCCGACGCTGCGGGCGTTGCCTCCGGTCGCGCTCCGCGGCCTGGACCAGCCGCTGCAGATCTGCACGTTCACGAGCGACGGCGCGCTGCCGTCCGTGACTGTGCCCGCGACCTAGTCGCCGGGGTCGGTTGGCCCATTCTGGCCAGGCACCCGACCTTCCGCCGTCCGCGTGTGTAGCCGTGGGTCCGGGCAGTTGCGGGTGGACATCCGGCGGCACGAGGGATGCAGAATGTCCGGGCGCAACAGTCTTTCCGCAGGAGCCCGCAATGAAGACCATCGCCAGCTTCGCCCTCTTCACATTCCTTGCCGTGGCGCCCGCAGCTGCCCGCGCTTCCGAGCCTGGCGTGGCGCTCGGCGCCGGCGGGATGCACGCCCATGTGGCCAGGGGTCTCGCCAGCGAGGGCTCCGGCGCACACGCGAAGGACCATCACGTGGTGCGCGTCCAGATGCTCGGCAGTTCGCTCGACGAGCGACGCACCTTCGTCGCCTGCACCGAGCAGCGCACGGCGGCGTCCAGCACGCAGCCCGCTGCGATGCACTACCAGTTCGTCGACGACCACATCGATACCGCGAACGGCCGCGTCGTTGCCACACACGTCGAGTCGGGCAAAAAGTAGTGTCGAGCCGGGCGCCTCTCGTCCTCCTCGCCCTGCTCACGAGCTGCGCGCACCAGGCAGCGCCGACGAACGCCACCGCCCGCCCGGTCTCCGCGCTCGGCTCCAGGGTCGACTACGCCGCGATCGTGGCCGCCGCCGATCGCACGCCGGCTGACCGCGCGCTCGACGGAGGTCGCAAGCCGGCTGCATTCCTCGAATTCCTCGGCGTGCTGCCCGGCTGGCACGTGGCCGACCTCTCGGCGGGCGGCGGCTACACCACCGAGCTGCTCGCGCGCGCCGTGGGCCGCACCGGGTCGGTGTACGCGCAGAACGCGCCCAGCATGCTCGCCCGGATCGGTCGCAGGTCGTTCGACGAGCGGCTCCTGCGCGCCGCCGATGCGAACGTGCGCCCGCTCGAGCGCGAGCTCGACGACCCGTTCCCACCCGACACGGGACCACTCGACCTCGTCGTCATCAACATGTCTTACCACGACGCGGTCTGGCTCAAGATCGACCGCGCCGCGATGAACAAGGCCGTGTTCGCCGTGCTCCGCTCGGGGGGCAGCTATGTCGTCGCAGACTCGAGCGCGAAGGCCGGCACTGGCGACGCGGACGCGCAGACACTGCACCGGATCGACGAGGCCCTGGTGAAAGCGGAAGTGCTTCGAGCCGGGTTCAAGCTGGAAGCCACGAGCGCCATCCTCCGTAACCCTGCAGATCCGCGCGACTGGAACACGTCGCCGATGGTAGCCGGCGAGCGACGCGGCAGCGGCGACCGGTTCGTCCTGCGCTTCGCCAAGCCGTAGCTGGTATCAAACGCTACTATCGCCAGCCGCGCAGGTGGTAGACCCAGAGGCCGAGCCACTCGTGCGCGATGCCGCCGAACGAGTCGATGCGCTCGTCCGCGGTGCCGAGCGACTCCACGTCGAAGAGTGTGTCGGCCGATGGCACGGACACGACGTCGGGGATTCCGGCACGCTCGAAGGTCAGGGCGGCACGGCGCGAGTGCTCGGGCGACGTGACGAGCAGGAGCGTGTGCCACCCGCGCTCGCGGAAGAGCTTCGCTACGAGAGCGGCCTCGTCGTGCGTGTTCCTCACGAGACCGATGCCGGCGATCCCCTCGGCGTGATCGACGCCCATCTTCTTCGCCGTGTCCGCGAGCCAGGTGGCGTAGGAGCCTGCGGGGGGCGGGATCTCCGTGACCAGCAGATGGTCCGAGTACCCCTGGCCGAGGAGCTCGAGCCCACGTGACGCTCGGGCCAGGGCGCTCGAGAAGGGCTCGTTGTCGGGCTGCATGTTCGACGCAAGGACGTAGATGGCGTCGGCGTGGCGCGGGGGATCGCGGCGCAGCAGCGGGCGCGCGAGCGAGAGACACAGCGGCGTGAAAGCCGCCACGAGCCAGAGAACGAAGGTGCCGCCGCCGCCGAGCGCCACGAGCCACCGAGCCCGGGTCGGCCACAGCAGCGCACCGACGACGCCGAACAGCACGATCGTGGGTGCGATGGGCCCCCAGAACGAGACCAGGCCGCGCAAACCGAGATCCTTGGCGGCGAGGCCGGCCACGACACCGACGGCCGCGCCGGTCACGTGCAGGGAGAGCCTGTCGCGGTGGGCCTCCATGCGAGCTACACGCTACCGACTGCGATCACCGCTCGCAACGTCAGACCCACAAGAGGCGCGGAATCTCGGTCCACTGGATGGAATCGAGCCCGTGGGCGAGCGGCCGCAACATCGGGAGGGCCCCCTCGCGTGGCGTGCGATGCGCGTCGATCCGGCCTGCGAGCGCGGGCGTTTCCCACAAGACGACCTCGTGGAGCGCGACGCGCGCCGCCTCGTCCCGGCTGGCGTCGACCAGCCGGTGCAGCGAGTCCTCGGAGGTCGCGACCAGGTCGAGGACGTACAGCCGCCCGTGCTTGAGGTCCGCCGCGAGCAGCGCGTGGCCGCCCGCGCAGGTGAGCACAGCGTGCTCGAGCGTCGGGAGCGCGAGCTTCTCCGCGTAGATGCGCTCGCGCTCCCGGTGCCAGTCGAGCTGCAGCGCGTCGGGCAGCAGCGCGTACGAGCCGTTCCACGCGCGCGCCCCGAGCAGCGCCGTCGCATCGTCGCCGCGCTGCACACCCGTCCCCGTCGAGCGTCCCGCGGGCAGCACGAGGTCCCACGCGGGCCGCGGGGCAAACCCGGCGCGTGCGTACAGGCTCTCACCAACGTCGGAGTACAGCGTGAACGCCTGCGCGTCGTGACAGGCCTCGATGACGAGCGTGAGGAGCAACGACGCATGACCGCGAGTCCGCAGCACCGGCTCCGTGTACACGCTCGCCACCTCGTACGACCAGCCGAGCTGTGCGCCGTGACGGCTGCGCACGCGGAAGGTCTCGAGGGACGCGAGCACCGTACCGCGATCGTCTCGAGGGACGAGCAGCCAGGTCAGCATCGCGGCCGACGCGAAGGGCGTGCGCCGCAGCCGCTCCTCGCGCTCGACGAACGCCGGGCCCGTGAGCCGCTGGCCCCAGGCTTCGTGGGTCAGCCGGTCGCGAGTCACCCGCTCCTCGGGTGTCGCGACGACGGCAATGAGCTCGTCCGTCACGAGACGAGCCTACACGGGAACCTTGCGGTCCATGTGTCACCTTCGAGGTGCGCATGTGGCGCCGCACGCGCCGAGGGCCCGCGCGCGAGCCGGCGCGCGCTACAATCGCGGCTCCCCCTGCTCCCGGAGGCACGATGCGCCACGCTCTCGTAGTCGCTCTCCTGCTCGTTGGTACGTCCGCGCACGCCTTCTGCGGGTTCTTCGTCGCGGGCTCCAGCAAGGACCTCGCCAGCGACGCATCCAAGGTCGTCCTCATGCGCAAGGGCAACCGCACGGTGCTCACCATGAGCAACAACTACAAGGGTCCGGCTGCGAGCTTCGCGATGGTCGTCCCCGTACCGGTCGTGCTGAAGAAGGAAGAGGTGAAGACGCTTCCCGCCGACGTGTTCTCGCACATCGACCGACTTTCGGCGCCGCGGCTCGTCGAGTACTGGGAGCAGGACCCGTGCGCCCCCCCGCGAATGTACGACAAGGGGGGCGGCGGCAAAATGCCCGGCTCGAGCGCGAACGCGCCCGTTGAGAAGGGCAGCACCGGCGTGAAGGTGGAAGCCCGCTTCTCCGTCGGTGAGTACGACATCGTCATCCTGTCCGCGAAGGAGGCCAACGGTCTCGAGACGTGGCTGCAGCAGAACCACTACTCCATCCCCGCCGGCGCCGCCGAGGCGCTCGCGCCCTACGTCAAGAGCCAGCAGAAGTTCTTCGTCGCCAAGGTCGACATCACCAAGGTGAAGAAGGACGCGAATGGCACCGTCGTGCTCTCGCCGCTGCGCTTCCACTACGACGCTGCGGAGCTCCGCTTGCCCGTGCGCCTCGGCCTGCTGAACGCGAAGGGCAAGCAGGACCTCATCGTGTACGTGCTGTCACCGGACCAGCGCTACGAGGCTGCGAACTACCCCAACGTGTTCGTGCCGACCAACCTCGAGGTCGTGGACGACATCCGGAAGAAGTTTGCGTCGTTCTACACGCAGCTGTTCGACGCGACGATGGCGAAGCACGCCAACCGCGCCGTGGTCACCGAGTACGCGTGGCAGACGTCGTCGTGCGACCCGTGTCCCGTGCCGCCGCTGCAGGCCTCCGATCTTGCGACGCTCGGCGACGACGTGCTCTCCGGCAACACGGCCAAGGCGGGCGTGGCAGACAGTGGTGACTACTACGGCAACGCCTCGTCCTGGGTGCTCACCCGCCTGCACACGCGCTATGCCAAGGAGACGCTGTCGGAAGACCTCGTGTTCCGCGCCGCGAGACCGATCGTCGGCGGGCGCGCGGGCTCCGACACGAAGGCTCTCGAAGCGCCCGGGGAGGCAAAGCCGGACAGCACCAACAACTTCCAGGCGCGCTACATCATCCGCCACGCCTGGACCGGCAAGGTCACGTGCGCGAAGCCCGAGCGGGGCACATGGGGTGGCCCGACCGACGGCAGCGCGCCGGTGCAGGCCGCGCAGGACCTCGCGTCCGCACCGCGCGTCGGCCTCGATCTCAAGAAGGTCGTGCGCTCGAGGCTCGGCGCGCTGGACCTGCCGGGGATCGCGGACTCGAAGCGCTAGGCCCGATATGGCGGAGGCAGGGCTGCTCGCTGTAGGCTGACGACGGGACGCATGGATCTCACCGGCAAGCAGATCGGAAACTACGTCGCCAAGCAGGAGCTCGGCTCCGGTGGTATGGGCGTCGTGTACCTGTGCGAGCACCCGCTCATCCGCAGGCGCGTCGCGGCAAAGGTGCTTCACGAGGAGCTCGCCGCGTCGGACGACATCGTGCGACGGCTGTTCGCCGAGGCGCGCGCTGCGAACGAGATCAGCTCGGAGCACGTCATCGAGGTGCTCGACTTCGGCCGGATCGTCGACGGGACACGCGAGCGCGTGTACCTCATCATGGAGTTCCTCGAGGGGGAGGGGCTCGGTCACCGCCTCTGGCAGACCGGTCTCACGATCAACGACTCGCTCCACATCGTGGCGCAGTGCTGCGAGGCGCTCGAGGCGAGCCACG
>JAYTLP010000549.1:0-14048 GCA_043729375.1 Myxococcales bacterium | reverse complement strand
GGCGTCCTCGGGCGAGATGCCGCGGCCATAGAAGTCGCTCACCAGCGTGCCGAGCTCGGCCGTGCTCCCGTGCGCGACCGTCGGCGCGGTGACCCGGGGCCCGTGCGGAGCGCAGCCCCCGAACAGCAACAGCGACAGCGACAGAATCAGCGACAGGGGCAGACACGCGGCGGTCTTCATCGGGACGGGTAGTATGCTCGGCGTGCGACCGGGGTGCGCGCCGTGCGAGCAATTCGAGGCCCCGTGGTCGCGCACAGCCGACGCCCTCGCCGGTGCTGACCGCTGGCGGCCGCCGCCGTGATACGGTCGCGCCCCTCGTGGAAGGCTTCTTGTTCCTGTTGGGTGGCCTGGTGCTGGTGGTGCCGTTCGTGCTGCCCATCGTCGCGCTCGTGCGTGCGAGCCGCGTGCGCGAGCTCGCGCTGCGAATGGAAGCGCTCGAGCTCCGCCTCGTTTTCGTGGAGCGAGAAAACGCCGCGCTGAGGACGCGGCCCGTGGAGAACGTGCTGCCGGTGTCGCGCTTCGAGGCGTCCACGCCGCGTCCGATCCCGATCGAATCGCGCGTCGACGCTGCATCGGCGCCTTCGGTCGATCCCGACGCAGCTCACACGGAGACCGAGCACCCCGCGCTCACGGCGCTGCAGGATCTCGCGGATGCTTCGCGCGCAGCCGCAGCGCCCGGAGGCACTGCCGGCCTCGACGCGCCCGCCGGAGTCGCACCGCCACCGGCCGCATCGCCACCGCGCGAACCACCGAAGCCCGTCCCGTCGAAGCCTGCCATCGAGTGGGAGCAGTGGCTCGGCGTGCGCGGTGCGGCGGCGCTGGGCGGCATCGTGCTCGCCCTGGCTGGCATCCTGTTCTTTCAGTACTCGATCCAGCATGGGCTCATCTCGCCGTCGCTGCGAGTCGTCCTCGGCACCTTGCTCGGGCTGGGCTGCATCATCGGCTCCACGCGCCTGCGGCGCTACGAGTCGTCGGCCAACGCGCTCGCGGGCGGAGGCGCGGTCGTGCTCTACGCCTCCTTCTGGGCGGCGCGCGTGCTCTACGAACTGGTACCGCTCGAGGCTGCGTTCGCACTGATGGCGCTCGTCACGGCGGTCACTGCGCTGCTCGCCGTGCGCTACGCGTCGCCTTTCGTCGCGACCCTCGGGCTGGCCGGAGGCTTTCTCACGCCGCTGCTCCTCGCGAGCGGCAGCAACCGACCCATCGGGCTCTTCGCGTACCTGCTCCTCCTCGATGCGGGCTTTCTCCTCGTCGCGTATCGGAAGCGCTGGGCGGGGCTCGCGCTGTTCGCGCTCGTCGGCTCGCTCGCCATCGAGGCGCTGTGGGTCGGGCACTCGATGGAGTCCGGCCAGCTCGCGATCGGACTCGGCGCGACCGGGCTGTTCGCCGTGCTGTTCCTCCTCGCCGGATCGCGCGCCGATGCGTCGCAGCCCGCCACCCGCATGTGGCGGATCATGCAGGCGGCCGCGATCCTCCTGCCGCACGGCTTCGCCCTCGCGTTTGCGCTCGACGCGAAGCTCGGCGCGCACCTGTATCCCGTCGCCATCCTGCTCGCGCTTCTCGAGGTTGCCGCGCTGTGGCTGGCGTCGCAGGCCCATGCCGAGACGCTGCCGCGTCTCCTGCCGATCGGGGCCGGCGCCGGCACGCTGGCCGTCGTGGCGTGCTGGCTCGGCCGCGCAAGCATGAGCTCCGCGACGTCGTGGGAGGCGACCGTCGTCGTGCTCGGGCTCGCGACGCCAGCCGCGATCGCGTCGGTGCGAAAGGTGAAGGGGGTTCTCGTCGCGGGAATGCTCTACCCCGGCGGCCTGCTCGTCGTGCTTTCGCTGTGGACGCTGGGATGCGAGGCCATCGTGCCGTGGGCCACGCTGCTCGGCGTCGTGGGGCTTGTCGCGCTGCTGCTGGTGCAGTCGTCGCGGCTTGCATTGCTCGCGGCCGTCGCGCCGGCCGCGCTGGGAACGGCGCTCGCGCTCCTCGACGCTCGCTTCGGCGACGCGCGCAGCTTTCTCTCGCCCTCCCGATTCGTGCTCGTCGAGGTCGTGGTGCTCGTCGCGCTCCACGCGGTCGCGGTCGCGCGCAGAGGCGAGCTCCGTCGACGCGCAGCAGAAGGCGTCGTGCTGTGTGGCGCGTTCATCCTCCTCGGGCTCGACGCGAGCGACCACTACTTCGCGCAGCCGACCGCGTTCGTCTACGGCGTGCCGCTGCTCGTTGCCGCGCTCCTCGTGCTCTCCGTCGTGCTGCGCGGAGACGGACGCTGGCTCGTCGGAGCTGCGGTCCCCCTGCTCCTCGTGCACGTCGTTGCGGCCGAGCGCACCCTCGTGAGCCCGCTCCGCGCGTCACCCGTCGCGCTCGTTTGCAGCGCGCTCTCCGTCGCGCTGTTCGCCTGGTCGCCGTTCCTGGCGTGGCCGCGGCTGCGTCGCCACACGTCGTTCTACGTCTCCGCGCTCGCGGGTATCGGCTGGCTTTTCCAGTCGCTGCGCCTGTGGCGCGATGCCTACTCGGCTGTGGGCCAAGGGGGTGTTGCGATCGTCTACGCGGCGATCACGCTCACCACGGTCCCGACGCTGCGCCGCCGCCTCGCCGGCGATCGCGTCTTCGAGACGAGCGCGCTCGCGTGGGTCGGTGCCGCCGCGCTCGGCCTCGTCGCCATCGCCATCCCGCTCGAGCTCGAGCGCCAGTGGATCACCATTGGCTACGCGCTGCAGGCTGCTGCCGTCGTGCTGCTCTGGCGCCGCCTCGATCACCCGGGCCTGAAGTACTTCGCGCTCGCGCTCGCAGGTGCTGTCAGCGTGCGTTTGTGTGTCAATCCCGAGGTGCTGCTGTATGCGAGCCGCGGATCGCTGCCCATCCTCAACTGGCTCCTCTACACCTACTGGGTGCCGGCTCTCGCGCTGCTCGTCGCCGCCCGCGTGCTCGGGCAGCTCGAGATCGCGCGCCTGCGCTCATGGGAACACCGCTTCTACGAGCGTCCCGGGGACCGGCCGCTCGCGCTCGGACAGACGTTCCTCGTGCTGTGCGTGATCCTCGTCGTCTTCGTCTGGCTGAACCTCGCCATCTTCGACTGGTTCGGCTCCGGTGAGGCCCTGCGCGTCACCTTCGAGCGCCGGCCCGCCCGCGACCTCACCACCTCGATGGCGTGGGTGCTGTACGCCGTCGTGCTGCTCGCGCTCGGCGTGTGGCGCCGCTCGAGCGGGCTGCGCTGGGTGAGCCTCACCATGATGGTGGTCACCATCGGCAAGGTATTCCTCTACGACCTCGGGCAGCTCCGCGATCTCTACCGCGTCGTCTCGCTGCTCGGGCTCGCGCTCTCGCTCATCGTCGTCTCGCTCGCCTACCAGCGGTTCGTCTTCCGGCCCGCACCGAGGTCCCCATGAAGTCGCACTTCGTCGTGCCGCTCGCGCTCCTGGTCTCGGGCTTCGCCTGGGGCCGGCCGCGCGTCGAGCTGCCCCAGCTCTTCCCGTCGAAGGCCACGGTCCTCGTCGCCGCGACGGGCCTGCAGCAGCTCGAGCTGCCTGTCGAGATCATCGAGAAGTGCCGGGCCGGGCTCCCCGATCTCCGACTGTGGCGCGACAGCGCAGAGATCCCCTACCTGGTCGATTCGTCGGGTGGCGAGGCATGGACGCTCGCCCAGAGCGCACCGCTCACGGTCCAGAGCGTCGTGCACGATCGCAAGAGCCCGCTGTGCGCGCCGCTCGCCGCACAGCCGATCGGGCACTGCGAGGTGCTGGAGGGCTCGACCTCCGCCACGGGTGCGGGTTGGGAGCTGGTCTTCGAGCTCGACGCATCGCACTTCGTCGAGGCTGTGGGTGTGCAGCTCGGTGGGCACGCGGTCACGGGCGGGTCACTGTTCCGGCTCCCTGGCGGGCCCGACGAGCACGTGCGGATCCCGCTCCCGGTGCTGCCGGAGCACGCGCGCCTCGGCGTGGTGCTGAAGGGGGACGGCTCTGCGCTTTCGCCGAAGATGCACCTCGAGCGTGGCCGCCGTCTGCGCGGCGGCCACCTCGTCCAGAGCCCGCTCGTCGTGGTCGCGCGCTGGCACGATCGCGCTGGCAGTCACCTGCTCGTCGAGCGCCCTGCCGGCCTGCTGCCGTCGGCTCTGCGCCTCGTCACGAAGTCGACCACGTTCGATCGGCCCGTCGCCGTCTACGACCATGAAGGAGCCGACTCGCGCCGCCTCGTCGGACAGGGTCGCGTCTCGCGCGTGTCGATGAGCGCGGGCGGTGAGCAGGTCGCCATCGAGCAGGTCGACGTCGCGCTGGGCATCCCGCGCGCCCGCAAGCTCGAGGTCGTCATCGACGATGGTGACAGTCCCTCGCTGGGCGCCGAGGTCCAGGCGGTGCTCGCGCGCCCCACGCTCGTCTTCTATGGCTTTCCCGGCAACGACGTCACGCTCTACTTCGGCGGCGGGCGCGCTGAGGCACCGCGCTACGACCTGCAGTCGCTGCTGCCACCGAGCGCAGAGGCCACGGGCATCGAGGGCGTGCGTGCCGAGATCGCGGCGCGGCTCCATGCGCGCGAGGGCTTGCACGTGGCCACCATTTCGGCGCCGACGAGCAACGCGGCCTTCGATCCCACGCCGACGCTGGAGGGCGTCGCACACGCCGGAGCCGAGGTCGCGCTCGCGCCGTACGCGCGCGTGCGCCCACTCGAGCTTTCACCCTCGCCTGATGGCCTGTCGCGCTACGTCCTCGATGCGAACGACCTCGCAGCCGCGCGCGTCGACCTCGCCGATCTCCGTGTGGTCGACGCGCAGAACCACCAGTGGCCGTACCTCGTCGACGCCGCAGTGGACTCGACGCTCGTCGAGCTCGCGCAACTCACGCGTACCGGGAAGCCGGGGGTGTCACGCTACGACCTCGCGCTGCCTGCCGCGCCGCTGGCCGCATCCGAGCTCGTCCTCGATGTGCGCGAGGAGTTCTTCGATCGTGCCGTGCGCGTCCTCCTCACGGACGTCGCCGGCCGCGAGCACGCCATCGACTCACTACGCGTCCACCGCGCGCTCGGCGCAGGCACCGACAGCGTCGTCTTGTCCCTCGAGAACGCGCAGGTCTCGAAGCTCACGCTGGAGGTCACAGATGGCGGAGACGCGCCGCTCGTCCTCACCGGGGCGCGGTTGCGCGTGCCGACGTCGGCGCTGCTGATCGCCGCCGCGCCGGGCTCGTACCGCCTCCTCATCGGCGATCCGGAGGCGGAGGCGCCGACCTACGAGCTGCGCTCGCTCGCATCACTCCTAGCGCAGCTCGATGGCGCCGATGCGAAGGCCGGCCCGCTCGGGCAGAACCCGGCCTTTTCGCGTGCCGCGCGACTCGGCGGCTCGGGCGCCCGCGATCGCCTGCTCGTGTGGCTCGTGCTCGTCCTCTCGGTCCTGCTGCTCGGCGGTCTCACGCTTCGCCTTGCGCGCGCCTCGAGCTCCGAGGAGCCACGTGCCTGAGCTCGACGAACGCGAGTGGCTCGAGCCCGACGGTCAGGGCGGGTACGCGATGGGTACTGTCTCGGGTCCAGCCACCCGTCGCTACCACGGCCTCCTTTGCGTGGCGGCGCAGCCGCCGACCGCCCGCGTCATGCTGGTGAACGCGCTCGGCGAGTCCGTCGACGGCTACGCGCTCGACGCGCACCACTACCCCGATGCGGTGAGCCCCGACGGGACGACGCGCCTCCGGTCGTTCAGTCACACGCCGTGGCCGACGTGGCGCTACGAGGTGGCGGGACGCGAGGTCGTGCGCGAGCTCATCGTGCTGCAGAGGCCGACGCGCACCATCGTGCGCTGGACCAGCAGCCGTGGTCTGCTGGTGGTGACACCGCTGGTCTCGGGGCGTGACGCTCACGCGCTGCACCGCGAGAACGCCGTGCTCGATCCGACGTGCGTGGTCCGCGATCGCAACGTCGAGCTCACGCCGTATCCGGACTCGATAGTCGGCGTGCGGTTCGGCGGCGGCGTCTTCACGGAGAAGCCGGACTGGTACCGCCGCTTCGTGTACCCCGTCGAGCGGGAGCGCGGCCTCGATCACGAGGAGGACCTGTTCACACCCGGCACGTTGCAGTTCGACCTCGGCCTCGGCCCTGCCACGCTCGTCATCGAGCCGGTGACCAACCCGCGTGCGCTAGACCTGCCTGCGCTGCTCGTCGCGGAGGCAGCGCGGCGTCCGGCCGACGTGCTCGTGCGTGCGGCCGAGCAGTTCGTGGTGCGAGCGTCGCCTCAGGGTGCGCCGCGCACGACCGTCATCGCGGGCTACCCTTGGTTCACCGACTGGGGCCGTGACACGTTCATCTCGTCGCGCGGCCTGGGGCTCGGGCTCGGCCGGCAGCTCGAGGAGGCGCTGCTGCTCGCGTGGGTACCCTTCCTCGACCGGGGGCTCATCCCGAGCCGCTTCCCCGACGCGGCGCCGGGGCAGACCCTCGCCCCCGAGTACAACGCGGTGGATGCATCGCTGTGGTTCGGCCTGCGGTGCGCACAGCACCTCGCGAAGGAGACCGCCCCGGCCACGCGGCAGGCTTTGTCGTCCTGCGTGGCGCAGATCTTCGAGGGGTTCCTCGCGGGCACACGCCACGGCATCCACGTCGACGACGATGGGCTCGTCCACGCCGCCGAGGCCGGGCTCCAGCTCACATGGATGGACGCGAAGGTCGACGGGTGGGTCGTCACCCCGCGCGCGGGCAAGCCGGTCGAGCTCCAGGCGCTGTGGATCGCACTGCTGGAGGCGGGCGCCCGCGCGCTGAAGGACGATCGCCCCACGCTCGCGAGCGACATGCTCGAGCGCGCGGCATGGGCGCGCATCTCGTTCGTCGCGCGCTTCTGGTGCGAGGCACGCGGCTGGCTGTACGACGTCGTCGACGGGGAGATGCGCGACGAGACGCTCCGGCCGAACCAGCTCTATGCGCTCGGCCTCACCCGGCCACTCGTCGATAAAGATCGCGGGCGTCGAGCGCTGGAGGCCGTGGAGCGCGAGCTGCTCGTGCCGGTCGGGCTGCGGTCACGCGCCAGGGACGCCGGCTATCGTGGGATGCTCGTCGGCGAGCCACGCCAGCGCGACGGCGCGTACCACGAGGGAACGGTGTGGCCGTTCTTGCTCGGCATCTACGCGGACGCGTGCCAGCGAGTGCGCGGCAGGGTGCCGGACGGCCTTCTCGACGGCGTGCTCGCGCACATGAACGGGCCCGGTCTGGGACAGCTCGCGGAGGTCTTCGACGGCGATGCGCCACATACACCTCGCGGCTGCCCGGCTCAGGCGTGGTCGGTCGCCGAGGTGCTTCGCATCCGCGCGGGCGTCATCGCAGAGGACTGACGACGGCCCGGCTCATTCGTCGACGATGGCGACGTAGCTGTCGGTGTTCTCGATGCGCTCCTGCGGCGGCGAAGTGACATCGGTGAGCCCGAAGACGATGAGCGTGAGGTCATCGTAGGGCTGCGCATCGCCCACGTGCTGGCGGATATCCCCGAGCAGGCGCGTGACGATGTCCCCCGCGCGGGAGCTCCCCTGTGCGAGCGCGGCCTCCATGCGTGGGAACCCGAACTGGTCGCCACGCGGCGAGGTGGCCTCGAGCACACCATCTGTGGTGAGCACGATCGACTCGCCGAGACCGAGGGTGAACACGACCGGCTCGTAGCCGGCTTCCTCGAACGCCCCGATGGGTGTGCCCGCGGCCTGGTCGACGCGGAACAACATGCCTTCGCCCTTGCGCCGCACGTACGGCGGGATGTGGCCGGCATTCGCAATGACGACCTCGCGACTCTGAGTGTCGAACGTGAGGTAGATCCCGGTCACGAAGATGTCGTGCTGGTTGCGCTCGAGCACGATGCGATTGACGCGTCGGAGCGCCGAGGCCGGGTCGCGTTCGGCCATCGCGGCGACGCGCAGGTCGGACGAGATGCGCGCCATGAGCAGCGCGGCGGAGACGCCCTTGCCGGAGACGTCGCCGATGAAGACGCCTATGCGACGGTCGTCGAGCCAGAAGACGTCGTAGAAGTCGCCACCGACGGAGTATGCCGGCCTGTAATGCGCGACGAACTCGATGCCGGGCACGTCGGGGAGTTGCTGCGGCAAGAAGCTCTTCTGGATCTCCTCGGCGAGCGCGAGGTCCTGCTGGAGGCGCTGCTGGCTGAGCGTCTCCTGGTGGAGCTTTGCGTTCTGGAGCGCCATCGCAGCCTGCGCCGCGAACGTGGAGAGCAAGTCCAGGTCGGCCTGCGTGAAGCCCGCCTCGCTGCGATCGCGACCGCGCACGTGGAGGACGCCGTGCGCCGCCGCGCCGTAGATCATCGGCGCGTGCATCGACAGGCCGAGCGGCGCTTTCTTGGGCGCGCCGATCACCGGCACCTGCACCGGGATGTGCGCGCCCGTCGGCTGCGAGAGGACGGCGCGACCGCGATCGACCACCTCGTGCTCGTACTGGCCGGCGAGGGCGTAGTACGCGACCGGCTCCTCCTCGCGGCTTTGGACCCGGCGCGGGATCATCGAGCCCGACGCGGCGTCGCGAACGTAGATCATCACCGTTTCGGCCTTCGGAAAGACGTCGAGCACGTGCTGGAGCACGCGGTCCATCAGCTCTTCCGCGTCGATGGTGCTGGCCATCGAGTTCATCAGCGAATAGAGCGTGCGGAGCTTGCGCTCGGAGTCCTCGAGATCGGTGAGCCCCATCGGCAAGAAGCCGGGGCTCGACGAGCTCACGTCGAGCGAGTCGACGATGCTCGGCGCGGGCTCCTGTCCGACGAGCGTGTTCACCTCGACGAACTTGTTGACCGGCACGACCTGGCTCGGGCGATGCGGACGGACGTTCGACTCGAAGCGGAACGTGAAGGGGCCGAAACGCACGACGTCCTCGGGCATGAGCTTCTGACGCTTCACCGGCGCGTCGTTCACGTAGGTGCCGTTGGCCGAGTTCAGGTCGTAGACGACGTGACCGCCGGCCTCGGGCGACACCTTTGCGTGCTGCCGCGAGATTCGCGTGTCGTCGAGGACGATGTGGTTGTACGGCCCGCGCCCGACGAGGCACGGCGCATCCAGAGGAAAACGTCTCCCGATGAGATGGCCGTCGACCGCGACCAGGTACGCGTCCGGCACGCTGACCCCTAGCCGGCGGCGCCGAGCTTCTTCAGTGCATCGTCGACGGTGGCGCAGATGTCGAGCGAGCGGTCGAGGCGGAGCAGGCGGAAGACTTCCTTCGGCTGCGCCTTCACCCCTGAGAAGCAGACCTGGCCGCCCTGGCCGCGCACCCGCTTGAACAGCGAGATGAGCACCCCGACGCCCGACGAATCGATGAGCGTGAGCTTGTCGAGGTCGACGAGCACCTTCTTCACGCCCGAGTCGCCGAGGGCGACGACCTCCGTCTTGAGGTCGCTCGCACTCAGTGCATCGAGGCTGCCGCGCACGACGAGGACCTGGACCCCATCTCGTTCGGTGCGCTCGAAGTCGGCCATGATTGACTCGTACCTTATGCCGTCGCCCACATCGTTGCAACCGGGCACGCGCGATACGCCGCCGGACCGGTGTCGCGCTCGACTCGTGTGACATCGCATCGAGATCATGGAGGTTCGACAGATGACGACGCCCCACTCGCGTGGCACGCGCCGTGCTGTCGCAGGGGTCCATGCTCATCGCTGCTGCCCTTCTTGGCCTGTCGACACTCGCTTGCGGCTTCACCGTTCGCCTGGCGGGCAGGTCCGTTCACACTGGCACACCCGGCTTCGGGCACCGCAGCCAGGTCGGGCAACTCGCTCGCTCGACGCCAGAGAGGACCCGGCGCGCGGTAAGGCCACTCCGAAACCGTCGTTCATCCGACGACGACCCTTCTGCAGAAGATCGCCGCGTTCCCGAGCCCAGGCCTCTGGACGCGCGAGGACGTGCGCCGCATCGAGCACTTCATCAGCGCGTCGGAGGCCCGGTTCGGCGGCCCGATCTCGACGCTGTCTCACCCGGCGCTCGTCGACGGTCGGCGGATCGCGCCGAGAACGGGCTCGCGCTCTTCGAGTATCGCCGCACCCCGAACGACGTGACCGAGACTTCGTCCGTACCAGCTCCACGGTGCAGGACGGGTCGCCCGCGCCGCGTGATCTCTTCGTGAAGCGCTGGAAGCCGACCGCCGCGTCGTCGGGGAAGGTCTTCGTCATCGCGCCGGGCTTCCTCGAGACGGGGCGCAACCAATGAACGGTGGGCCGGCTACACCGCAGACGCGACGCGTGGCGTACAGAAGGGCGCCATCGATCGCGGCTTCGGCATCGCGCGGGACGTGGCCGAGGTGGCCGCGTACGGCAACGCGCTGCTCGATCGTGAGTACGGCACGCACCGGCAAGCAGCTCGTCCTCGTCGGCACCAGCATGAGCGGCGGCCTCGATGTCCTCATATCCCTCGCGCTCCACGACACGGGGCGCATCACGATGAGCGGCTCGAGCCCGAAGGAGCGCGGCTACATCCTCGAGGGGCGTTCCTCGGTCGCTCGCGCACGCTCATCAACGACTCGCTCGATCTCGCGGGTCGCATTCCGGGCATCAAGGCGCTGCCGCTGCGCGCACCCGGCGTGCCACTGCTCAACGACGATCGGTCGACCAACGTGAAGGTCTCGGCGCACGCCCTCGAGGAGGACGTCCGCTGCAAGCGTTGTGCGTCGCGCTCGCCCACCTCGCCGGGATGCGCGCGGTGGTCGCCGCGCACGCACCGGGCAGTCGGGGCCACGCGATCCACGCGATGGGCGATCACCTCGCCGACCCGGCGCTCCTCATCGAGACCGTGCGCTCCATGGACGACGCCGTGAAGCTCGGTCTCCTGCCCGGCCACGACCACGTCATGGAAGAGCCGCCCATCGAGCAGCGCGCGAGCTTGCGGCGCCAGATCGTGACTACGGCATGAAGCGGTAGCCGATGCCGCGCACCGTCTCGATGTGGCGAGGCTCGTCGGGGTCCGGCTCGATCTTGGAGCGGAGGCGGGCGACGAAGTTGTCGACGGTGCGGACGGTTCCGAAGTGGTCGGCGCCCCACACGCGCTGCATGAGCTGCTCGCGCGTGAAGACCACGCCGGGGCTCGTCACGAAGCAGCGCAGCAGGTCGAACTCCTTCGCCGTCGACTCGACGGGCACGTCGTGCACGAGGATGCGCCGCCCCGCCAGGTCGAGCCGCACCGTGCCGAACGCAGCCTCGACCGGACGATCCTGCCGGCGCCGTCGCAGCGCCGCGCGGATGCGCGCGAGCAGCTCCGCGAGACCGAACGGCTTCGTCACGTAGTCGTCGGCTCCGAGCGAGAGCGCGAGCACCTTGTCGGCCTCGTCGCTCTTCGCCGACAGGACCACGATGGGCACGTCTTCGTTCTTCTCGCGAAGGCGGCGGATGACCTCGAGACCGTCGATCTTGGGTAGCATCATGTCGAGAATGATGAGGTCGGGCCGCTGGCTCGCCGCGAGGCGCAGCGCCTCTTCACCGTCGGCCGCAGCGACTGCGCGGAAGCCCTCGAGCTGCAGGTTCATGGTCAGCCCGCGCGCGATCGACGGGTCGTCCTCCACGAGCAAGATGGTTTCGGCCACTAGACGGCCTCCGCGGCCTGCAGCGCGCTCGCAGGCTCCTCGACGACGGGCAGCGCGATGGTGAAGACCGCGCCGCGCCCGAGGTCGCTGTCCACGACGACCGAGCCGCGGTGCGCGCGCACGATCTGGTGGACGATGGCCAGCCCGAGGCCCGAGCCGTTCACGTTGGGATCCGCGGGGTCGACGACGCGATAGAACTTCTCGAAGATCTTTCCCTGGTCCTGCTTCGGGATCCCCGGTCCATTGTCCGTGACGGTGATGAGCGCCTCCTTGTCGCGCGAGCCGATTTGCACGCGGATCTGCTTGTCGTCACCGGTGTAGCGCACTGCGTTCTGCAGCAGGTTCACCAGCGCCTCGACCATCGCGTCCACGTCCACCTCGACCGTCAACGAGGGGCCGGGCGCCGGCGGCTCGATGACGAGCTTGCCGCGCTCGCGGAGCTGGGCGAGCATCACCTCCACGTCGAGCACGGTGAGCGCGCGCTCCACGAGCTCCTGCACCGATGCGCGCTGCTTGTGAAACACCCGTTTGCCCGCTTCCATGCGCGCCCAGCCGAGCAGCCGCTCGACCATCTTCGTCAGGCGCATGGTCTCCTCGGAGATCACGTCGAGGCACTCCGTCACGCGCTCCGCATCCTGGAGGCGTCCCGACTGCAGGGTTTCAACGAACATGCGGATACTGGTGAGCGGCGTGCGCAGGTCGTGGCTCACGCGCTGGACGAACTCCGCCTGCAGCCGCGCCAGCGACGTGGAGCGGCGCACGTACGAGAGCGTCGCGAGGATGCCGCCCGCGAGCGTCGCGGCGAGCGCGACGATGAGGATGCCGAACACGTAGTCGTGCGGCTGGTGACCGAACACGAGCACGAGGATGCCGACCGACAGCAGCAGCGCGCCGGGTAGCACGGCGAAGCACAGCACGAGCACCACGAGGGTGCGGAGCCGGGCTGCCTGGATCTCGCCGGGTCGGTTGTCCACAGACCCCGAGGGTCGACGCGTGACGCCGACAGGTCAAGTCACTCCCTTGGGCGGCGAACACCGCCCCCAGGCCAGTCATCGAATGTTCGGTTGCATGCTCTGACCCGATGATCATTGTGATCCCGTGACACGCCGGTGACAGAGCAGCTCTACGCTGAGGGGGAGATGTCTCCGACCACGCTCCCCTACCGTCCCGTGCGTGTGCCGTACATCGCCCACCCGGGTGACCGGATGGCAATCGGCGCGGTCCCCTTCTTCGCGCTGCACGTCATCGCGGTGATCGCGGTGTTTCTGGTGCCGTTCCACTGGTATCTCCCCGCGCTTGCGGTGGGGCTCTACTACCTCCGCATGTTCGGCGTGACGGCGGGCTACCACCGATACTTCGCCCACCGCTCGTACAAGACCGGGCGCGTGTTCCAGTTCCTGCTCGCATTCCTCGCCGAGACCTCGGTGCAGAAGGGCGTCTTGTGGTGGGCCGGACACCATCGGGATCACCACCGCACGTCCGACACTCCCGAGGACGTTCACTCGCCTGTGCAACGGGGCTTCTGGTGGTCGCACGTGGGCTGGATCGTCTCGTCGCGCTACGACAAGACGCTCGAGCAGAACATCAAGGACTTCGCCAGGTACCCGGAGCTGCGCTTCCTCAACTACCAGTCGTGGCTCCCGCCGGTCGTGTACGCAGGCCTCGTGTACCTCGCCGGCTGGCTCGTGGCCGGCAGCAGCGGCGGCCTCGAGTTCCTCGTCTGGGGATTCGCTGTCTCGACGGTGCTGCTGTGGCACGGCACGTTCACCATCAACTCGCTCTCGCACGTCTTCGGCAAGCGCCGCTATCGCACCACGGACGACAGCCGCAACAACTGGCTCCTCGCGATAGTCACCATGGGCGAGGGCTGGCACAACAACCACCACCACTTCGCCGCGGCCGCGCGTCAGGGCTTCTACTGGTGGGAGGTGGACGCCAGCTATTACATACTGAAGTCCCTTTCACTGTTCGGCATCGTGTGGGACCTGCGCCAGCCGACGGAGAAGGTGCTGAACGAAGGGCGCATCGCCGACGGCATGGCGGTTCCAGCCCACGCACAGCTCACGCGATAGCGCAGGGCGAGCCCGGCGTCACGCTGCGAGCAGCTGCCTCCTCGACTGCCTACACTTCGGAACGATTCTGCTGCCTGACCGAGCAGCCGGGGCTCACCGGACCGTCCTCTTCGTTCACGACGCGGTCGTACGCTCCCATCCGCTCGACGAGCTTGTGCTCGATGGTCACCTTCGAGAGGTGTGCGGTGGCGCGCGCGAGGCCTCGTGCCAGATGCGCGAACCGCTCGGCCTGCAGCTCCACGTCGAGCGCCTGGGTCGCACGGGAGTCGTTCGAGCGCTCGAGGGCCTGCGTCATCGCGTCGAAGCCGAAGAACAGCTCATCACGTGGTGGTCGTCGAGGATCTCGCGCGTGACCTGAGGGAAGATGGCGCCGCCGACGAAGCCGCTCGCCTTCTTGAGGCCGCAGGCGGCGAGGAGAAGGGGCAACGCGCGCCTCGTCCGCCGACGGATACCACCGGTCGTGGGTCGCGGGGA
>JAYTLP010000548.1:0-6470 GCA_043729375.1 Myxococcales bacterium | reverse complement strand
CCGGTTTTCGACCCGACATAGACCACCGGATTGCCGATGCCGGCGGCAGCGGAGTAAAAGATCTTGTCCTGTTTCGCGATGCCGACCGTCATCGCGTTTACGATGATGTTGCCGTTGTACGCCTTGTGGAAATTGGTCTCGCCACCGACGGTCGGCACGCCGACGCAATTGCCGTAACCGCCGATGCCGGCGACGACGCCCTTGATCAGATGCTTCATTTTGGGCGCGTCGATCTCGCCGAAACGCAGGGCGTTCATGTTGGCAACCGGACGCGCGCCCATGGTGAACACGTCGCGCAGGATGCCGCCGACTCCCGTCGCCGCGCCCTGGTAGGGCTCGATGAAGGACGGGTGGTTGTGCGACTCCATCTTGAAGACGATGCACTGGCCGTCACCGATGTCGACTGCGCCGGCGTTTTCACCCGGGCCTTGCACGACCTTCGGACCCGTGGTCGGCAGCGTGCCGAGGTGCTTGCGCGACGACTTGTACGAGCAGTGCTCGCTCCACATCACCGCGAAGATGCCGAGCTCCGTGCGCGTGGGGATGCGCCCGATGAGCTCGTTGATCTTCATCCATTCGTCGACGGAGAGCCCTTGCGCGCGCGCTGCTTCCAGCGTCCCCTGAGGTTCCATCTTCTGCGCCTCCGTCATGGCTCGATCGCGAACGTGGTGGGGATGCGGCGGCCATCCTTGGCCAGGTGGCCGAGCAGCGCCTCGAAGAGCTGCCTGCCATCGGTGGAGCCGAGCGTAGCCTCGGCGGCGCGCTCGGGGTGCGGCATGAGGCCGAGCACGTTGCCGCGCGCGTTGCAAATGCCGGCGATCGCCCCGACCGACCCGTTGGGGTTGGCCGCATCGCTGCGTGCGCCGCCGTGCTCGACGTAGCGGAACACCACCTGGCCCGCCCTGCCGAGCGCCTCGGGGTCGGGGTGCACGTAGCGACCTTCCGCATGCGCGATGGGCATCTTCAGCACGCGGCCTGCGGGGATGCCCGCTGTGAACGGTGTGTGCTTGCCCTCGACCGCGAGGTGCACGTCCTTGCACGAGAACCGCAGGCCCTCGTTGCGGGTGAGCGCGCCGGGAAGAAGACCGGCCTCGCACGCGATCTGGAAGCCGTTGCAGATCGCGAGGACCGGGCCACCCTGCTCCGCGTACGCCTTGACGGCCGGCATGATTGGCGAGTGCGCGGCCATCGCGCCGGAGCGAAGGTAGTCGCCGTAAGAGAAGCCGCCGGGAAGGATAACTGCATCGCAGCCCTCCGGCAGCGCCGTGGCCTTGTGGAAGACCTTCGGCGCATCGGCGCCGAGCAGGACACGCGCAACGTGCACGGCATCGTCGTCGCAGTTCGAACCGGGAAAGGAGAGGACCGCCACCCGCACTATGCGAGCTCCCAGCGGAACTTCTCTGATGTCGTAGGGGGACGTTCCCGTCCCCCCTCCCTCGAGCAAAACTCGACGGAGCCGCCCCCCACCGCGCGTCGTTCGCGCGCGCTTCGGATCGTGAGCTCGTGACTCGTCATGCGAGCTCCCAGCGGAACGTCTCGACCACCGTGTTGGCGAGGAGACTCTCACACATCTTCTTCAGCTTTGCGTCGAGCGCCTGCTGATCCCTCGGCGCTGTGTCGTCCAGCTCGAGCTCGATGTACTTGCCGATGCGGACGCTCTTCACCTCGGGGAAGCCGAGGCGGCAGAGCGCGCCGCCGACGGCCTGTCCTTGCGGGTCGAGGACGCCGGGCTTGAGGGTGACGTAGATCTTGGCGGTCATGAGGTCCTCTGCAGTGCGGGCCACGTGGGTGACATGCGACGGATGCGATCGAGCGGCGGCTCCGGATCGGGGTCGAACGCGCGACCGGTGACCAGCTCGAAGGCGGCAATGTAGCGGCGCGCGGCCTCGACGCGGATGTCGTCGGGAAGCGCTGGCGGCGGACCGTCACCTCGATAGCCGGCGTCGGCGAGCCACCGACGAACGTACTCCTTGTCGAGGCTGCGCGGCTCTTCCCCCCGTGCCATGCGGGCCTCGTGGTCCTCGGCGTGCCAGTAGCGCGAGGAGTCGGGCGTGTGGATCTCGTCGATGAAGACCAGCGTGCCATCGGGCGCACGGCCGATCTCGTACTTGGTGTCGGCGAGGATGAGGCCCTTGGCGGCCGCAACCTTCTGCCCGAGCGAGAAGAGCGCCTCGCACATCGTGGCGGCCTCGTCGAAGGTGGCGGCGTCGAGGCCACCACGCGCGAGGAGCTCGTCGCGCGAGACCGTCTCGTCGTGCCCGCCGTGCTCGGCCTTCGTGGACGGCGTGAGGATGGCGCGCTCGAGCGGCTGGTTCTTTTTCATGCCGCCCGGCAGCGCGTGGCCGGCAAAGCTGCGCTTGCCCTCCTCGTAGTGCCGCCAGATCGACGTGGACGTGACGCCGGTCAGGTACGCGCGCATGACGAACTCGACGGGGAGCGGCCTGCACTCGAGCGCGCGCGTGACGCTCGGATCGGGAACGTCGAGCACGTGCGTCGCAAGACCGGCTGCGCGAGCGAGCCCGAACCAGTGCGCAGCGAGCTGGTTGAGCACCTGACCTTTGTACGGAATCGTCCCGAGGACGACATCGAACGCCGAGATCCGGTCGGTGACGACCAGCGCGCGAACACCACCCTTCGAGTACGAGTCGCGGACCTTGCCGCTCGTGCGCGTGCCGAGGTCGTCGAGCCCGTGGGTCTCTTCGAGCGTGTGGCCGCACGCGCTGCGCAGGAGGTCATCGGTGACCTTCACGAGGGGCCCCCCGCATCGACCGCGCGGTCGACGATGGTGCCCGCGTGACGCACGTGATGGGCGAGGTCGAAGCACGACGCGAGCTTGTCCGCCGAGATGCGCGAGGTGACGTCGGTGTCCGCGGCGAGGAGGGCCTGAAAGCTCTTGCCCTCGTCTCGGGCCTCGAGCGCGGAGCGCTGGACGATCTCGTACGCCTCTTGCCGACGCAACCCGGTGTCGATGAGCGCAAGCATGATGGCCTCGGAGAAGATGAGGCCATGCGTGCGGTTGAGGTTCTCGAGCATGCGCGCCTCGTGCACGACGAGGCCGCGCACCAGGCCCGCCGCGCGCTGCAGCATGAAGTCGCACAGCGAGAACGAGTCCGGCAACGCCATGCGCTCCACCGACGAGTGCGAGATGTCACGCTCGTGCCACAGCGCCACGTCCTCGAGCCCGGCGCTCGAGTAGGCCCGCAACATGCGCGCAATCCCGGTGAGGTTCTCCGAGAGGATCGGGTTCTTCTTGTGCGGCATCGCCGAGGAGCCCTTCTGCCCCTTGCCGAATGCCTCCTCCACCTCGCCCACCTCGGTACGCATGAGGTGGCGGATGGTGACCGCGAGGCGCTCGACGCCGGTGCCGACCAGCGCCAGCGACGACAGCGCTTCCGCGTGACGATCGCGCGCGACGACCTGCGTCGAGACCGTCTCCGGCGAGAGCCCGAGCTCGGCCAGCGCGCGGCGCTCGATCTCCGGGTCGCCCGAGCCGTACGTGCCGACCGCGCCTGCAATCTTGCCGACCTTGATGGTGGTGCGCGCCTCGCGGACGCGTCGCAGGTTGCGGTCCGTCTCGGCGACGAAGCCGGCGAACAGCACGCCCGCCGTGATCGGCTCGGCGTGGATGCCGTGCGAGCGCCCGATCATCGGCGTCGTGCGGTGCTGCCGGGCCTTGTCGGCGAGCGCGGCGCGCAGCGCGACGAGGCCTGCCTCGACGAAGCCGAATGCCTTGTCGAGCGTCATCGCCGTCGCCGTGTCGAGCACGTCGGACGACGTCAGCCCGAGGTGCAGGTAGCGCGACTCCGGTCCGGCCAGCTCCTCGACGTGCGTGAGGAACGCGATGACGTCGTGCCGCGTCTTCTCCTCGATCTCAAGGACGCGGGCGGGTGAGAGCTTGCCGCGCACCGCGGCGCCGAGGCGCTCCGCGATCCCGGCGGGCACCTTGCCGAGGCTCTCCATGGCGCGGCAAGCAGCGAGCTCCACCTCGAGCCACGTATCGACCTTGGTCTGTTCGGAGAAGAGCGCGCGGAGCTGCGGACGGCTGTAACGGTCGATCATGCGGTGGGTGCCTGACTGTCGAAGAGGGCGAGCTGTCGGGGGCGCGCGCCGGAAAGCGGCAAGCGCAGCTCCGGCGAGCCCGCGGGCGTGGCGAGGACGAGCGGGACGTGAGCCGGCAGGTGCGGCTCGAGCGCGCGCCGCACGAGCTCCTCCCGGTTGTTCTTCTGCGAGATGTGCGCAGCGACCACGAGTGACGGTGCGGGGCCGGCCGCGAGGATCATCTGGAGCATGGCGGCCGACTGCTCGTTCGACAGGTGGCCGCGCGGCCCGCGCACGCGCCGCTGCAGCGACGGTGGATACGGCCCGAGCACCAGCATCCGCGGATCGTGGTTGGCCTCGAGCACGAGGAGGTCACAGCCCGCGTAGCCGCGCGCGATGCTGGCATCTGCCTGACCGCAGTCCGTCAGGATCCCGATGCGGTGGCGCCCATCGGAGAAGACATAGCCGACGGTCTCGTCGGCGTCGTGCATCAGCATCACGGGGTCGATGGTCAGCGCGCCGATGGAGAAGCGCCGGCCCGCGAGGACGCGCGTGCCCTCGAGCCGCTTCTTGAGGAGCGTGGCGCCGGGCGCGTAGATGGGGCGACCGAGCGTGGCGGCACAGCCCACGTGGTCGGAGTGCTCGTGGGTCACGAGCAGCGCGTCCACCTGCGAAAGCGCCACGCCGATCGCGTCGAGGCGCTTGTCGATGCTGGCCACGGACAGACCCGCGTCCACGAGCACGCGCGTCCCGCCGCTCTCGACGAGCGCGACGTTGCCGGACGAGCCGCTGCCGAGGATCACGAGCCGCATGGAAGGCGCTCGTTATAGCCCACCTCACATTCGCGACGAGGCGAAAAGGGCAGCCGCGTGCTCCAATGAGGGTACATGCGCCGACTGATCCTTCTCGCCCTCCTTGCCGCCGCGCCACTCATGACCGCATGCGGCTCGATTCCTTACGACGTCTCGGAAGATCTGCCGGAGCAGAAGGTGCAAGGCAGCCCGCTCGGAGGGCTCCTCGGCGGCTTCTTCGCGAACAACATGCCCATCACCATCGACGTGTCGGAGCAGCTCGCGAAGCACGACACGAGCCTCATCCACTCGGCGACGCTCAAGTCGCTTCGCTTCGACGCGACGCCGCCCACGATGCCGTCCGGCAACTTCGACTTCGTGGACGTGATCCACATCTCGGTCGACGCTCCGTCGAACACCGCGCTTCCCAGGGTCGAGATCGCCAACCTCGACCCCGTGCCCACGAGCGAGACGACGATCGAGCTCCACGTCGTTAAGGGCGTCGACCTCCTCCCTTACATCAGGGCGGGCGCGCAGATCAGCGCGACCGCTTCCGGCACCGCGCCGACGCAGGACTTCACGTTCACGGGTCGCGTGGTCATCACCATCCACATCTGATGCCGTGGGACCGATGACGATAAGGGTGCGGGCCGAGCGCGAGCTCGCGGCGATACGGGCCAGCGAGGGCGCATGGCAGGCGCTGGCAGAGCGGGCGCTCGTGGCCAATCCGTTCTACGAGCCTTGGTTCCTCCTGCCCGCGCTCGAGCACCTCGACGACGTCAAGAACGCCTGCGTGCTCTTCGTCGAGGACGGCGCGGCGTTGCTCGCCGTGTGCCCGCTGTCGCTCGGAACGCTGCAGGTCGCGCAAGGCGGTCGGACGATCGTGACGTGGGCCCGGCTGCTCGGCCACCGTTACAGCATGGAGCACACGCCCCTCCTCGCGCCCGAGCGCGCGCACGAGGCGTGGGCCGCGATCCTGGACCACCTCGCGGGGCAGCACGCACCGGTACTCGCGCTCCAGCACCTACGAGCGGACAGTGCCTTCGCCGACGTGGTACGCGACGTTGGCGCGGCGCGCGGGCTGCCGAGCTTCGTCCGGCACACGCACGAGCGCGCCCTCCTCCTCCCCGACACGGACGCCGACGCCTACCTCGAGAAAGCCTTTTCGCCGAAGCGCAGGAAGGACCTGCGCCGGAACGAGCGCGCGCTCCGGCTCGCCGGCACGCTCGAGCTCCCCGAGCTGAGGCGGGGTGACGGTGCGGACCCAGGGCCGTTCATCGAGCAGTTCGTCGCGCTCGAGGCCAGCGGCTGGAAAGGCCGCGCCGGCACCGCGTTCGGCTCGAGCAACGCCGATCGCGCCTTCTTCGCAGAGGTCGTCCGCGGCGGCGCCCTGCACGACCGCATCTGGATCGAGAGCGCAACGCTCGACGGAACCGCCGTCGCCATGCTCTGCAACCTCGTCGTCGGCGACGGCTCGTTTTCCTGGAAGATCGCCTACGACGAGCGGTACGCCAGGCACTCGCCGGGCCTCTTCATCGAGGTCGTCAACCTGCGCCGCTTCCACGAACGGGACGATCTCGCCTGGATGGACTCCGGCGCCATCGCCAACCACCCGCTCATCGACCGGCTGTGGGTCGACCG
>JAYTLP010000547.1:0-7360 GCA_043729375.1 Myxococcales bacterium | reverse complement strand
GAGCTACGAGGGGCTCATCGCAGAGTTCGCCATAAAAACAGCCGGTCCGCGGTCATGAAGTCGAAGGGTTGCCGCCGGTGAGTACAGGAAGGGCAACGTCGCGCATGCAGAACGCTAACCAGACACCGGCTTCAGCCCGCGGTAGACGAAGCCGCGCTCGACGATGCGCTGTGACTGGACGAGCAACGCCGCTGCCTGGCCGCCACCGCGAAATCGTTCGAGGACTATCGGCAGCGCTCCGGGGCCCCCTATGACCGAACCCACCGGGACGCTAAAAGTAACTCTCCGAGTGGTTGGGTGGGGTCGCGGCAGGTTCGCGGTCCAAAGCCCATGTGCGCTGGGTGATGATCAGCATGCGCTCGACGATTCGATCCATGTGCCGTCTTTTGTGACGATCAGCTGTCAGACGCTCTCAAGCACCGCGTGCTTGGCACGCCCCAGGAGTGCGAGACGGTGGAAGGTCTCGACTCTGGTAGGCCGCCTGCCGGAGGGTAGACCTCCGCGGGGGCTGACCAGCCAGAGATGACCGTCGTGCATGAAATCCAACTGTAGCTCTCGGTCCCGCCGGCAGGCATCGCCGGCCGGAGCCCGGCGAGGAATGCCTGCTGCGTGATCTCGGCCGCGTCCTCCCGGCGGCCGACGAGGCGGTACAGGATGCGGTGCAGCCGCGCCTGGTGGCGCTCGACGACCGCGCCAAAGGCTGCCACGTCACCGTCGCGCACGCGCAGGATGGCCTCGCTGTCGGCGCGGCCATCCTCGTCCTCGATACAGGCAGTCGCGCCGTGGCGCCGGACGTTCTGCAAGTATCCAGCGTAGCGCGGTTCAGCGGAAACTTCATCGTGGGCCCGGTGGCGGCGGGACGGCGGATTCGTTGACACCCGGGGGGCGGGCGTAAATGCTAGCCCGCGAGTGACGACGAAGAGTCCAGGCGGTCGGAGGTGCTGAGCGGAAACGACGCGCTGGGGCGCGCGCTCGCGGCCAGCCGGCTCCGGACGTGCCACGGCTTCGTCGGCGTCCCGCTGCACCGGCTGGTGGAGGGGCTCGGCGCGCGGCGTACACAGGGGGTCACCTACGTTCCGGCGCAGAGCGATCTTTTCGCGGCCGCGCTCGCGCTGGGCGGCGCGCTGCTGTCGGGCGGCGGCACCGGCCTCTTCCTGAGAGCGGGCGGGATGAACTTCGCGCTCGAGGCGCTGGCGACGCTCGGCCTGATGAACGAGCTCCGGTCACCGTCGGTGATCATCGCCGGCTTCGATCCGGGTCCGACCATCGCGGCCACCGCGCAGGACGACCGCGCCACGCTCGCGCACGTCTGCCACCTCGCGCAGCTCGATCCCGGTTCGCCCGGCGAGCTCTATCACATGACCCGGCTCGCGGCGCAGGCGTCGCGCCTTTCGGGGATGCCGATCGTCGTGCGCGTCTCGGGCCGCGTGCTCGACACGAGCACCGACGTCAGCGAAAGCCCGTCCGATCCGCTCGACCCGACCGGGACGCCGTGGCCCGTGACGTACGCGCGCTCCGCCGGGCCTTACGTCATGTCGTCGGCGACGTATCGCTACCACGTCGACAAGCGTGCACGTCGACTCCAGCAGCTCGAGGCGCTCGTGGCCGCGTGCTCGACGCAGGTCGGCCTGGAGGGTGATGTCGGCGTGGTCCTCGCCGGGCACCTTGGCCCTCGCGCGCAGAGCAAGGTGGCAGCGCGCAAGCTCCCGTCGCTCCGGCTCGGTGCAGCCTGGCCGCTGCCGCGCCGCCTCCTCGAGAGCTTCCTGCGCGAGCGACGCGAGGTCATCGTGATCGAGGAGGGGGAGCACTTTCTCGAGCGCGAGCTGCAAGGCCTCGTGCACTCGCTCGGGCTGTCGTGTCGGGTGCGAGGCGTCGAAGGCCCCCGGCCGATGCGTCTCGACGACGAGCACCTCGACCGGGTGCTGCGACGCCTCGGAGAATCCGTCGCCGACGTGCGACTCGAAGAGCGCCCGCCCGCCGCCTGGCGCGAGGCGCAGGACACCCTCATCGCGCTCGCGCCGATCGATATGGAGCCGTGGCCGTTCTTCCTCGGGCGCGCCCGCAAGAAGCTGTGGGGCTTCGGCGCCGAAGATCCGCGCGCGCAGCTCATCGGGCAGATCCGCGCGCTGGATCGTCCGTCGCTCATCGTCGCCGATCCGTCGGCAGCGGCAATGCTCGGCTTCCGTGAACGCCTCATCGACGTGAAGGCCGGCTTCGGTCAAGCGCCGTCTATCGCAGGCGCCCTCTCGTCGGCCGAGGGGGTCGAGGAGCGTCCCGGTGCGCCGCTGGCGGTCGCGTTGCTCGGTGATCTCAACGTCTACCAGGCATCGCTGCTCGGCATCATCGACAACGTCGCGCACCGGCGGGACGTGCTGCACGTGATCCTCGTGCGCGAGCTGCCCGCACCTGCCGGGGGCGCGCCGGGCACCACCATCGAAGGTCTGCTGCGGGGCCTCGACATGCCGTATCTCACCGCACGACTCGGCGGGCCCGACGTCGCCGGCGCGCTGGCCGCGATGGTGGGCGAGACGGGGCCGCGCGCGCTCGTGTGTCTCGGCGCGGGTCGCGAAGAAGCGATCGGCGGCTGATGCTCGGCCTTCTCCGCTTCTGCTTCTCGCTGCTGCTCCTCGCGATCGTGGTGTGGTTCGCCACGACGGTGCAGCTCGGCGACCGGACCCTGTGGGGTCACATCAAGGCCATCGCCGGCACGCACGAGGCGAAGGACCTCGCCGAGGGGACTCGCAAGGAGGCGCAGAAGGTCGCCGAAAAGCTCCTGTCGTCGCCCGACGCGTCGGTTCCCGAGCCGCGCAAGCACCGCGGCACCAGGTAGTCAGCCGCGCGTCACATCGAGCCTTCGGCCGCGCCGATGGTGCACGAGTCCGACGGTCGGGCGACACCGCGCTGATCCGTGCCCGGGCAGCCGTGGCCAGCACCGATCGCAGGGCTCCCCGCGGCCGGCAAGATCGTGGGCGTGGGGCCACCGTGGTCGCCGATCATGCCGAGCATGGCGTCGCTGAACATGGTGTCCGGCGTGCACGCGTCGCTCATGGGGAACTGGAGGTTACCGGCGCCCGTACCCGTGACCTGGCACTGGAGCGGGCTGCCGGTGCCGATGGCATTCTGGAAGAGGCAGCCCTCGAGTGTGAGCGTCGGGTTGCCGAAGACGTCAGCGGCGAAGCTGCCCGTCTTGTTGCCGGCAAACGTCGAGTAGCGGATCTTGCCGTCGCCACCGAAGAGCGCGAGCGTGCCCGCGATGCCGGTGCCCTCGTTGGCGCTGAACGTGTCGTTGACGAAGTCGAACGTGGTGCCGTCGGCCTGGATCGCGCCGAACGCCACCGAGGTGTTCGCGTGGAAGGTGGAAGCAATGACGACGAGCGTGCTGTTGTGGAAGTACGCGGCGCCCGCGCTCCCCGGCGCCAGGTTGCCGTCGAACAGGTCGCGATCGACGGTGGTGGTCTGCTTGGCACCATCGGGCGTGCGAAACAACGCGCCGCCGAGCGCGCCCGCGCCGGCCTGGTTCGAGAGGAAGCGCGAGCCGCAGAACGTGTGTGCGGTGTCGGCACCGCCATCGATGGAGACGGCCCCGCCGTTGCCGCCCGAGCCGGTCTGGTGCTGCCCGTTCGTGGCCTTCACGCTGCACTTCGTTGCGTCGTCGCCGTTGGCGTCGTGACCGGTAGCGCGGTTGTTCGCGAACACGGAGTCGTACACGTCGAGCTGCGAGTTGAGCGAGCCGACGGCCCCGCCGTTGCTTGCGCTGTTGCCGGTGAAGGTGCTGCCGACGATGGTCGCCTGCTTGCTGCCGAGCAGCGCGATGGCGCCGCCGCTGACGTCGGGCCCGAGCTGCTCCGCCGTGTTGCCGATGAACGTGCTGCTCGAGACCCACAGTACGCCGTCACTGACGTAGACCGCGGCGCCGTAGCCGTCGTAGAAACCCTGCGAGCACGGCGCAGTCGCGGCCGCGTAGGGCTGCGTGCCGACCGCCTTTCCGTTCATGAGCGTGAGCCCCACGAGCGCGAGGCGGTGATCGTTCTTGCGGAAGTCGGGGCCGGTCATGGACAGGATACGCGTCGTGCCACCGCCGTCGAGCGTGATGTGGCCACCGCCGTCGATCGTCGTGTCGAGATCTGCCGGTACGACGATCGTCGACGTGATGGCGATGGTCGCGTCACCGCACGAGAACGCGATGACACCGCCGCCGGAGATCGCCGCCTGCAGCGCCTGCTGCGTGCAGCTCGTGAGCGTGACCCGTGGCGTGCTGGTATCGGGCGGGGTGCCGGGCACGGCGCAGAGGGACGAGGGTGCGCCGCCGTCCACGGCGGGCAGCGCCGCGAGGTCGCCGCGGCCACCCTCGGGGGGAAGGTCGCTCGACACGGCGCCGTCGGTGCCACCCGTGCTGTCGTGGTGGTTACACGCGCCGAGCGCGAAGAGGAGGACGAGACGCTTCATGGGCTGCTCCTTCGGTGAGGCGGGATGCGCTTGCGTCGCGCGGCTCGAGAAGATTGCTGCGCGGCAGCCAGCGCCTCGAGCCCGAGCAGGATGCCGTCGATCGCCGTGGTGATCCGCGCGGCGAGCGATGCGAACGGGATCTTCCCGTTCTTCACGCAGAGGTGTGCGATCTCGATCGACACGACGCCGTGGATGGACGCCCACAGCGTCTGCGCCACCAGCGCCGCGTCGAGGCCCGGAAATGCCGAGAGGCGCTGGGCATCCTCGACGGCCCGGAGCGTCGTGATGTACGCATCCTGCTCGGGGTCTCCCGAGGCTAGCTCCGTCTGATCGACCGGGAGCGGCGTCATGAACATGACGCGGTACTGCTCGGGGAAGCGCATCGCAAACTCCGCGTACGCGTGGCCGAGCGCGCGCAGCACGCCGTGCGGGGCCTTCGAGTCGAGCTTCGTGCTCCCTCCGCGCTCGCGGACGATCTTGTTGAAGCCGAAGAAATCGTTCACGCACAGCTCGCGCACGAGCTGCTCGCGGTCCGTGAAGTGCTTGTACAGTGCAGCCGGCGTGTACTCGATCCGGTCGGCGACGGCCCGCATCGTGAGCCCGTCGTAGCCGCGCTCGCCGAGGATCGACCGCGTTGCGTCGAGGATCGCGCCGCGCGTCTCCTGCCTCTCTCGCTCTCGCCGCTCGACCGAACCCATGGATGAGTAATCTTATCGTCACGGGCGCGATGTCTGCCACCTCGGTCGTGACCATGGCAACGCTCGTCGCGGGCGCGAGGAACTTGTAGGCCACCGGGGTCACGGCGACCGATGCCGTGAAGGACAGCGTGTTGCCAGTGAAGCGGGATCACCGATGCCACGATGAGCGTCGTCGCGAACGTCTGGAACTCCAGCAGCAGCACCGCGAACACGCCGAAGATCGCGATCACCACGGCCGCTCCCATGCCGCCGAAGCTCTCCTTGCGACTCTCGAGCTCGCCCGCGAACTCGAACCGGTAGCCCGACGCGAGGTGGATGGACGCGAGCCTCGCGAGCACCACATGAGGTCGGCGGCGGTGCGCGCGTTGTCGCGATCGACGGGCGCTGCGGCCTTGCGTGGTACGCAAGAGCTCGACGTGCGTGAGGTCGCGGTCCGCCTTGTCCACCTCTGCTCGGGCCCCCGTTCTCGAAGGCGAGCGCGAGACTGCGCTCGTGCGCCAGGCGTCCCACCGCGCGCAGCGTCCTCGGCAGCTCACGCGCTCGACGGTGACGACCCGCACCGGGACGGGTGGGGGCTGCGTCGGCGGCGTTCCTCGACGAGCCTCGGCACACGCGGCGATCAGCGTCAGGGATGAAAATATAAGTATCTTTGTTGTCGGTAGTTTTCTAGTAAACAACAGTCACCAGGTATCTATTCTTAACATCCAAGACGGAAGCGCGTCGACGCAGTGGTGGCACACTGGAGAAGTGCGATGCCTTCTCCTCGCCTCTCTGCTCGTCTCCGGGTCGGCGCTCGCAGCTCCGCCGCACGCGACGAGGGCGCCGGAGGCGTTATGGACCGACTCACACGCCAAGGGCGATGGCGTCAGCTCGATGCAGGCATTCTCGAAGCTCGCACGCTCGCTCGGCCCCGCGGTCGTCAACATCGTGGCCATCCAGAACGGCGACGAGCGGACGCTGCTCGAACGGCAGCTCCAGCCGGACGCAAAGCCACACGGCCAGGGCCGCGGGCAGGGCACGGGCTTCATCATTCACAAGAACGGGCTCGTGCTCACCAACGCGCACGTGGTCGAGGGCTCCGACGACATCCGCGTGCGACTGTCGGACGATCGAGAGCTCACCGCGCGGCTCGTCGGCAAGGACGAGCGCACCGACATGGCGCTCCTGCAGATCGAGGCCGGAGGGCCGCTCCCCGTCGCGCCGCTCGGCAACTCGGACAACCTGCAGATCGGCGAGTGGGTCATCGCCATTGGCAACCCGTTCGGGCTCGATCACACCGTCACAGCAGGCATCGTGAGCGCGAAGGGCCGCCGGGACGTCCGGCCGGGCGGTGCGAACACCGGCTTCTACGACTTCATCCAGACGGACGCGTCCATCAACCCCGGCAACTCCGGTGGGCCGCTCATCAACGGGCGCGGCGAGGTCATCGGGATCAACACCGCGATGAACGCGCAGGCGCAGGGCATCGGCTTTGCGATCCCCATCAACATGGCAAAGGTCATCATGCCGCTTTTGCGCAGCTACGGGCATGCGCCCCGCTCGTGGCTCGGCGTCTATCCGCAGGGCCTCACCCCGTCGCTGCGCACGGCCTTCAAGACGGGCGCGCATCAGGGGGCGTTGCTCTCCGACGTGGTGCCCGACTCACCGGCTGCGCGCGCGGGGCTGCGTCCCGGCGATCTCGTCTACGAGTTCGACGGGCAGAAGATCGTGCGCGCCGACGACCTGACCTGGCTCGTCGCCACCACGCCCGCCGGCCGCAGGGTTCCACTGGCCCTCGTGCGCGACGGCATGTCACTGCGCATCGAGATCACGCTCGCCGCCGCGCCGGACTCCGACGAGACGCCCGCGCAGCCGAAGCAGCCCGCCGGGCACAAGAGCGCGCTCGGCATCACGGCCTCCGAGATCACTCCCGGTATCGCGCGCGAGCTCGGTAACCCGCAGCTCCGCGGGGTCGTGGTGATGGCGGTCGAGCCCGAGAGCCCCGCGCTCGAGTCGGGCGTCGAGCGCGGCGATCTCGTGCTGCGCCTCGGCCCGAGCGACGTGAAGAGCCTCGACGACTACGCCAGGGCCGTTCGCGCCGTTGTGCCGGGCCAGCTCATTCGCGTTCTGCTCCGCCGCGACGGCCACAACCAGTGGGTCGCATTCTTGAAGCGCTGAGCCGGCTGACCTACGGCGTTCGGCCGTGCGTGGCGCGGTGTGCGAGGCGCCGACCGAGC